>CALXBJ010000207.1 GCA_944386515.1 uncultured Pygmaiobacter sp. | reverse complement strand
AAGATCCTGCGCCGCCGTGGGCTGCCCTTTCTGCTCCGGCGCTACCGCGGCCGGTGGGGGCTTTTGATCGGGCCGGTGCTCTTTGCCGCGCTCTGCATCTACTTTTCGGGTACGCTGTGGTGCGTGCGGTACTATGAGGTCCCCTGGCAGTATCAGACCGAGGTCGACCGCCTGCTCAAGGAAAACGGGCTATGGCCGGGCTGCCGGCCCACCGAGCAGGATCTTGCCCGGGTGCGGCAGACCATCCTGATGCAGTCGGAGCAGCTCGCCGACCTCGCGTTGAACTTTGTCAAGGGGCGGCTGGTTGTCGAGGTCGAGCCCCGCACCCAAAAGCCGGAGATGGAGCAGTACGCGCCGGGCAGTGTGGTCGCCGCCAAGGGCGGGATCATCGAGCAGCTTGAGGTGGAACACGGCTTTGCGGTCGTCAGCGCCGGGCAGCGGGTGGAGGAGGGCGACCTGCTCATCACCGGCACCTACATCGATGAGAAGACCGGCAATGTCGTCATCACCCCCGCGCAGGGGGTGGTGGTCGCCCGCACCGAGACGGTTTATCAGTCCGCACAGCCGCTGCAGTTCACCGCGCATATCCCGACCGGGGAGGTGCGGGAATACCACACGCTGCTGCTCGGGGGGCACAGGATCCCGCTGTCGATGCAGCCGCAGCCGCCGGCGCTGTTTTCCGAAGAGGTGCGCAGCGAGCCGCTGAGCATCTTTGGCTTTGCGCTGCCGGCGATGCTGGAGACCCGCTCGGTCTACCCCGAGGAAGAGGCCGAGATCCGGCTGACCGAGCAGCAGGCGGCCGAGCGGGCGCGGTTTCTCTTGGACCGGGCGCTCGAGCGGGAGAGCGGCACCCGGCAGATCCTGCAGCGGAGCTTTGACGGGCAGCTGGAAGGCGGGGTGTATCAGGCGACCCTCACCGTGGAGCGGCTGGAGGACATCGCGGCCCCATACACGCCGCGCTAAAATTAAGAGGTTTGCGCGGACCGTAACAAAAAAATAACATTTTTGCGAAAAAATCGTCTGTTAGAGCGTGGGGAAATATGCTATAATAATTTGACAAAGAATATTTTGGCGATTATGCCAAAAAAAGACTGCAGTTTGCAGCGAAAACGGGGGATAGTTTAGATGGCGGAGCGGCTGCTCAATCTGGAATCCATAGATGACGCGATCGCGATTCTCGGCAGCGGAGATACCAATATCAAAAAGATCGAAAGAGAGCTCGGCGTCTGTGCGGTCTGCAGAGGAACCGAGATCAAGCTGACCGGGGAGGAGCCGGCGGTCGACAGCGCGGCGCGGGCGGTCAGCGCGCTGCTGGCGCTGTGGCGGTCGAAGGCGGTTTTGGATGAACAGGCGCTGGACTACTGCATCTCACTGGCGCGCTCGGGGGATGAGACCCGGGTGAGCGAGCTGACCGGGGATTTTATCCTGCTCACCGCAAAGGGGCGCCCGGTGCGTCCTAAAACCTTGGGGCAAAAGGCATATATCGATGCAATCCGCAACAACACGATTGTGTTTGGGGTCGGCCCCGCCGGCACCGGCAAGACCTATCTTGCGGTGGCGATGGCGGTGCGGGCCTTCAAGGCACATGAGATCTCCCGCATCATCCTGACCCGCCCGGCGGTGGAGGCGGGGGAGAAGCTGGGCTTTTTGCCGGGCGATCTGCAGAACAAGGTGGACCCCTATCTGAGGCCGCTCTACGACGGGCTGTTTGAGATGCTCGGGCCGGAGACCTATCAAAAGCTGCAGGAAAAAGGGGTCATCGAGGTCGCGCCGCTGGCCTATATGCGCGGGCGGACGCTGGATGATTCCTTCATCATTCTCGACGAGGCGCAGAACACCACCCCGGAGCAGATGAAGATGTTTCTCACCCGGATGGGGATGAACAGCAAGGTGGTGGTCAACGGGGACATCACCCAGATTGACCTTGCGGACAAGTCCCGCAGCGGCCTGAACGAGGCGACGGCCATCCTCAAGAATATCGAGGGGATCGCCTGCATCCGCCTGTCGGACAAGGATGTCGTGCGCCACCGGCTGGTGCAGGAGATCGTGCGGGCATACGAAAAGGCCGCCGCGAAGAAGCAGGCGTCCGCCCGCGCAAAGGGACACCGATGAGAGAGCGCCAACCGGCGCAGCAGATGAAATATCCCGATCAGGAAAGGAAGGATTTGCTCATGCACAACAAAGTTTACATCACCAACCAGCAGAATGCTGTTAAGATCCCGACCGGGATCCGCATCCTGATCCGCCGCAGCTGCAATGCCGTGCTCGAGATGGAGGGGTTCGACCGGCCGGCGGAGATCAGCGTGACCTTTTTGGACAACGCCCATATCGCGCAGCTCAACGGCCAATACCGGAACAAGCCGGTGGAGACGGATGTGCTCAGCTTCCCCCTCGGGTCGGACGGCGAGTATGACACCAACGAGGAGACCGGCGCCGCCATGCTGGGCGACATCGTCATCTCGATGGAAAAGGCGTTTGAGCAGGCCAACATCTACGGCCACACCCTCCAGCGGGAGGTCGCCTTCCTCACGGTACATTCGATGCTGCATCTGCTGGGCTATGACCATGTAAACGGCGGGCTGGAAGAGGTCCGTATGCGGGAGAAGGAAGAGCAGGTTCTGGTCAAGCTGGGCCTGCCCCGCACCATTGCTTATACGCCGGAATAAGGGGAGCGCGTCAAGGTGCATAAAGGCAGTTTTTTTCGCAGCTTCGGCTATGCCTTTTCGGGGTTTGCCGCCGCGGTCCGGGAGGAGCGCAATCTCCGCTTTCATCTGGTGACCGCGGCGTTTGTGCTGTATTTTTCCCATTTCTACCAGTTCACCAAGGCGGAGTTCTCGCTTTTGGTGCTGTCCATCTGCGGGGTAATAGCGCTCGAGCTGGTCAACTCCTCGATCGAGCGGGCGGTCGCCCGCCCTGCGCCGGACCATTTTTTCATCGCCGGCGCGGTCAAGGATATGGCGGCTGCCGCGGTGCTCGTCTTCAGCATCGGCGCCGCGGTCTGCGGGCTGATCTTGTTCTGGGACCCGCACACGCTGCGGGAGATTGTGGGGTATTTCCTCTCGGCGTGGTACCGGCTGCCGCTGCTGGCCGCTGCTGTCGCGGCGGGTTATCTGTTTGTGTTTCAATATCGGAAAGGGGCGCGGGGGTTTGACTTCTTTGGGCGAAACTAAATCTGTTTTTGTGGCGATCGTGGGGCGGCCCAACGTGGGCAAGTCCAGCCTGCTCAACGCGCTGATCGGGGAAAAGCTGGCGATTGTCACCTCAAAGCCGCAGACCACCCGGACCCGGATCACCGGCATTTTGACCCGCGGCGAGACCCAGTTTGTCTTTCTCGACACGCCGGGGATCCACAAGCCCCGCACCAAGCTGGGCCAGCGGATGGTCAAGACGGTCGCCGACTCGGTAGGGGACGGGGACCTGACCCTGATGGTCTTTGAGCCTTACGGCGAGCTGACCGAGGCGGAGAGCGAGCTGATCGAGCAGATCCGCTCGGGGCACACCCGCGCGGTGGCGGCAATCAACAAGACCGACTGCCTCAAACAGCCCGCAGACCTTGAGCTGAGAAGGTCGTTCCTGCAGCAGCTCGGCGTCTTTGACGAGGTGCTGCCGGTCTGCGCCGCGGCGAAGGAGGGGCTGGACGAGCTGCTGGGCCTGATCGACCGCTATGCGGCGCCCGGCCCGCATTATTTCCCGGAGGACGCCTATACCGACCTGCCGGAAAAGGCGATTGTCGCCGAGCTTGTGCGGGAAAAGCTGCTGCTCTATCTGCGGGATGAGCTGCCGCACGGCACCGCCGTCTCGGTAGAGCGCTTTAAGGAGCGGGAGGGCGGCGGCCTTGTGGACATCGAGGTCACCATCTTCTGCGAGAAGAAGAGCCACAAGGGCATGGTGATCGGCAAGGGCGGCGCAATGCTCAAGAAGATCGCCAGCGCCGCGCGGGCGGACTGCGAGGAGTTCCTCGGCCAGCGGGTCAACCTGCAGTGCTGGGTCAAGGTCAAGGACGACTGGCGGGACAATGACTTTTACCTCAACAATTTCGGCTTCCGCAATTGATGCCGCCACGTTGACGGCGGGCTTTGCGGTGTGATAGGATGATACCGGGCTGCGGGCGCAGCGCCGCAGCAGCGCGGCCGGGACTGGCGCGCGGCGGCCGGCGAAACCGTTGTGGCAGACGCGGCGCGTCTGCCACACTTTTCCGTGTATGCGGTTTCCCTTTCAGGATACAGTAAGAAAGCAGGGGGCTTTTGTCGAGAAGGCGCGCCCGCTGCAAAACCGATCCGAAAGGGGAGAAAAAAGAGGATGACGGCCGATGAGGCGTATTGGCGGCAGTTTGCGGCGAGCGGCGCGGTGACCGATTATCTGCGGTACTGCGGCGCTGCCCACACTGCGGCGGCCGGGCAGAATGGAAGTGCGACGGATGAAGCAGCAGATCAAAACCAAGGGGATCGTCCTGCGGGAGGTCAAAACGGGGGAATCGGACCGGATCCTCACCATCCTGACCCCTGACAGCGGGGTGATCTCGGCCGCGGCAAAGGGGGCGCAACGGCTCAAGAGCAAGCTGTTTGCCGCGACCGGCCTGTTTTGCTATTCGGAATTTCTGCTCTTTCCCTCCAAAAACCTCTACATCGTGGATGAGGCCACCCCGATAGAGGTTTTTTTTGAGCTGCGCTCCAGCGTGGAGGGGATGAGCCTTGCGGTCTATCTCGCCGAGCTGATAGGCACCCTCGCGCCGGAGGGGGAGGAGGCGCTGGTGCAGCTGCGGCTGCTGCTCAACAGCCTCGCGCTGATCTGCCGCGGGCGGGACCTGTATCAGGTCAAGGTCGTCTGCGAGCTGCGCGCCCTCTCACAGGCGGGCTATATGCCCGATCTCGTCGCCTGCGAGAGC
>CALXBJ010000206.1 GCA_944386515.1 uncultured Pygmaiobacter sp. | reverse complement strand
GGGGGGGTGTTTGGCGCGGGGGGGGGGTTGGGTGGCGGGGCGGGGAGAGGGGATTTTTGGGCCGCTGGGGGGGTTTCTGTTGCGGGGCCGGGAGCGGATTTTTGGCCCGGCGCGGGGCTTCGATGCGGGGCCGAGCGGGCGGATTTTGAGCCGGCGCGGGGCTTCGATGCGGCCCGCGCGGGGGCAGGCGATTCGGCGCGGCAGTTTTTACCGCTGCGGGCGGCGCGCCTTTGCGGCGCTCGAGCGGGCGGCCTTCCTCCTTTTCAAAAACAACAAAAAAACGCGCCCCGGCGGATGCCGGGGTGCGCTGCGGATCGCGCGGGATGGTTCAGAGCGCGGCGAGGACCTTTTCCCAGGTCTGCTCGTTGATCGGTACCCCACGCGTGAGGTTTTCATGAATGATGGACTCCCGGTTCTGCCCCGGGTACCGCACCGGCGCGCCGCCCGGCGCCGGGGTCGAGCCGAGCAGGTCCTCCAGCTCCTCGTCAAGCAGCCGGTCCGCCTGCGCCGCGTCCACCAGCGCCCGGAAGTTGAACGCCACAAAAACCTGCGTCAGCCCCCGCTCCGGCAGAGGGTCCTTCCGGATCACGCTCACCGTCCGCCCCAGCGACAGCGCCGCACCCATGCAGTCCAGCGCCAGCGACATCGCCGCCCCCTTCCAGTACCCCGTCGGCAGGATGCGGCGGCTGGCAAGGATCGCCGCCGGGTCGTCGGTCAGCGCCCCGCTCTCGTCAAAGCCCCCCGGGATCGGCAGCTTGCTGCCCGACAGCGCCGCTACCTCCAGCTTGCCGTAGGCGAACTGGCTCATCGCCATGTCCACCACAATGTGCCCCTTGCTGCGCGGGATCGCCAGCACGATCGGGTTGTTGCCAAGCCGCGCGTCAACCGCGCCCCACGCCGGCATATTGCCCGCCGTGTTGGTGAACAGCAGCGCCGCCATCCCCGCCTCGGCCGCCGCAAGCCCGTACCGCCCCGGCCGCAGCCAGTGGTTGGTGCACCGCACCGACACGCAGGCGACCCCGTGCTCCCCCGCCAGCGCCACCGCCCGCGCCATCGCCTGCTCGGCAATCAGCGGCCCGGGCCCGAAATGCCCGTCCCACACCTCCATGCCGCCCAGCGACGCGACCGTCTCGGGCTGGGTGTCCAGCCGGACGATCCCCTTTTGCACCTCCCCCAGAAACCGCGGGAACCGGTTCACCCCGTGGGAGTACACCCCCTCCAGCGAGTTGCGGGCGAACACATCCGCCAGCCGCGCGGCCCGCGACGGGTCAAAGCCCGCCTTCTCCAGCGCGGCGGTCAGGGTGGCGGTCAGCTCGTCAAAAGCGATGTACAGCATTGTGAAAACTCCTCTCTGAATCTGTTTTTTTGCTCTTTTGCTCTTTTGATTTTTTATCCTTTGCCGTTTTTGGGCTTTTTGGTTTTTGGATTTTTGCGCTTTGATTTTTTGCCGTTTTTTGGCCTTCTCATTCTGCCTTTTTTAGATTTTCCGTTTTTAAATTTTCCCTTTTTTAATTTTTTTTCTTTTGATTTTTTTGCTCTTTTGCTCTTTGATGTTTTCGAGCGGGTCTTGGGAACGGGTTTTTGGGAATGGGGTTTGGGAACGGGGTTTGGGAACGGGGGGATGAGGCCCCCTTGAATGGGATCTTGGAGATGCTTTTCGGCCCGCGGCGGGGGGCGTTTTCGTTCTTCCTTCTTCCTTCTTTCCTTCCTCCATCTCCATATAAAAATAGAGGGAGGGCGGGTCCCCGCGGCGGGGAGAGGGGGGAGGGGAGTAAAAATCTCAGACCGTGACCGGCGGGTCGGCGATCGCCGCGGCGATCCAGCACCCGCAGCGCGCGGTCAGCGCCGCGGCCTCCTCCCCGCAGAGCGGGCCCTCCCGCGCCAGCCGCGCCAGCTGCGCCGCCGCCGCCGACACCGAGACGAAAAACAGGTCCGCGACCTCCCGCGCGCACAGCCGCCCGCCCCGGCGGCCCAGCTCGGCCAGCAGCGGGGTCGGCATCAGCAGCTCGGCGGCGAAGAGGTTCGCCTCCAGCTCCTCCTGCGGGCCGTCCTGCCGGTGCCCCAGCAGGATGTGCCCCAGTTCGTGCGCCTGCGTGAACCGCCGGCGGCGGCAGTCCCCCGCGCCGTGGAAATCGGTCAGCACCAACGACACCCCGCCCAGCTGCAGGGTGCAGCCGTCCCCCAGCGCGCCCAGCCGGCCGGTCAGCAGCCGCCGCGGCAGCCCGGTGCGCGCGCAGTAGCCCCCGATGGTGTCAAAATAGACCGGCACCCCCGGCGACAGCCGGGTCGGGTCGACCGCGAGGCCGTCCAGCGCGCTGCGCCCCAGCAGTGCCAGCGCCGCCCGCCGCGCCGGCGCGCAGCGGTGGCTTTTGCCCGGCGGCGGCTCGGCGGGAAACGGCGGCCGCTCACAGCCCTCCCGCCCCGACGGCGCGCAGCGGTGGCCTTTGCACGCCGGCGTGGGGGCGGCTTGCGCCGCGGCGGGAGAGAAAAACTCCGCCGGCGTGGGGGCGGCTTGCGCCGCGGCGGGAGAGAAAAACTCCGCCGGCGTGGGGGCGGATTGCGCCGCGGCGGGAGAGAAAAACTCCGCCGGCGTTGGGGCGGCTTGCGCCGCGCGCGGCTCTCCGGCGGCTGCTTTGTGCCGCGCTGCGGGGCCTTTTTTCAAGCCCGGTCTGCGCGGCGTGCGGCTCA
>CALXBJ010000205.1 GCA_944386515.1 uncultured Pygmaiobacter sp. | reverse complement strand
GGCCGCCGCCGGATTTGAACCAGCCGGCTGCCGCCGGGGGGCGGCTTGCCGCGGTTTTCGCGGGATGTGGCGGGCGGGGGGCGGGGGCGCGGCGCTGCTCCTGCCGCCGGGCAGATGACTCCGCAATCCCCGCCAAGGCGCGGGCCGGGACAGCCGGCTGCCGCTCAGCCCTCCTCGGCGCTGGGCAGCGCGCGGGGGTTGCCGCCGGGGTCGGCGAGCAGACGCTCGATCTCGGCGCGGTCGATCTCGCCGGCGAGGATCTCGCTCTGCTCGTCCAGCGCCAGCGCGATCCGGGCATAGACCCGGTCCCCGCCGTGGAAGCCGTCGATATACTCGACGTCCTCGCTCTCAATCGCGGTGAAGTCGTAAAACTCGCCCCCCGCCGCCGCGAACCGGGCGGCGATCTCCTCATACAGGGTGTCAAGATAGCCGTAGTGCCCGTTTTCAGCCATCCTCAGGTTGACCGACGGGGGCAGCGGCGGCAGAAAGCCCACCACCCGGATCCCCTTCTCGGCGCAGAGCGAAAGGAACGCCTCCAGCTGCTCGAGCGCCAGCGGGTCGGGGGTGTCGCCGTAGGCGAACCGCTCCTGCCCAAAGTCGATCTGCAGGTAGGTGTCGGAAAAATTCTTCTTTGGCGCGTCGAGGTTCTGCTCGGTCAAAATGCCGTACCGGTAGCTGCCGTCCGGCGCAAAGCCGGTGCCCCGCGCCGCCGCCGCAAGGCCGAAGATCCCCTGCTGCGGGCGCAGCACCTCGACCAGCGAGAACTTGCCCGAGCCGTAGTCCTGCGCGGTGCGCAGCAGGGTGTCGAGAAAATCGGTCTCGAGGTCCTCAAACCCCTGCGGGCCGCCGGGGCTGGAGGCGCGCCAGTCGATGTTGAACATATTCTGGTCCAGCGCCACCAGCAGGGTGTCGGGCAGCGCGTCCGACGGCAGGCGGGAGAGCACGTCGGCAAAATCCGCCATGTTCCGCACCACCCCGCCCGCGTTGTAAAAGCTCTCCCGGGTGAAAAACTCCCCCCGCAGCTGCATACTGCGGCTGGTGCCCATCACCAGAAGATCCGCCCCCAGCGCCGACATGGTCCGGAATTTGTAGGCGCCGATGTTCTCGTTGTGGGAGGTGCCGTAGAGGGACATCTCCCCGTCCAGCGTCGCGGCGACCACCTCGTCCACCGCAGCCAGCTCCTGGGTGTTGACCAGCGCCGCCGCGAACAGCCCGTAAAGCAGCGCCGCCGGCAGCAGGAACGCCGCCGCCAGCGCGAGGAATTTTTTCACAGGGCCTGTGCCCCCTTTCCGCCGGGCGGGCCCGGCCTTTTCGGCAGAAATTTTTATTGCAGGCAGAGATTTTTGCTGCCGGCTGAGATTTTTATCGCCGGCCCCGGCCAGGATTTTTATCGCCGGATGGGATCGCTATCGCCGGCCTGAATTTTCCCGCTGTCCGGCAAGACGTTTTTTTGGCGCGTTTTTACGCTTTCCGGCAAGATTTCGGCAAGACGCTTTTTCGGCAAAGGACGCCGGCGGGCGACAAACACCGCCTCAGAACTGGAAATACATCGAGTTGCCCCCGCCGATGTTTCCCCAAAAGATCAGCGAGAAGAGCAGCAGCCAGCAGACCGCCGCCTGTGCCCACGGCCGCCGGGCCGACAGCCAGCCGCACCAGCCCGCCCGCGCCGAGACAAGGTCGATGCCGACCAGCGCGACAATCCCCGCCCCGGCCCGCACGCAGCCCGACACCGACAGCCCCAGCAGCACCAGCGATTCCTTGCAGTAGGAGAGGGTGGGGGTGAAGTCGGCGAACAGATGGGTGATGAAGTACCACGCGGTGGCAAGGTCCGGCGCGCCGAAGAAGATCCACGCGAAGGTGACAAGCGCAAAGGTGCAGCCGGTCTGCCACAGCCGCAGCACCGGCCCCTCCTGCCGCAGCCGCAGCGCGCCGGCCGCCCTCTGGCGCAGCGGGCGGGTCAGCAGCCCGGCCACCTGAAAGGCCCCGTGCAGCCCGCCCCAGACCAGCATCGTCCCGCCGGCCCCGTGCCACAGCCCACTGAGCAGGAAGGTCACCATCAGGTTGCAGCAGCGGCGCGCGGTGCCTACCCGGCTGCCGCCCAGCGGGATGTAGACATACTCGGCCAGCCAGCTCGACAGCGAGATGTGCCAGCGGCGCCAGAACTCCCGCACCGAGCGGGAGAGATAGGGGCAGGTGAAGTTCTCGGCCAGCGACAGCCCCAGCAGCCCGCCCATCCCCCGCACAAGGTCGGTGTAGCCGGAGAAATCGGCGTAGATCTCAAACGAGTAAAAGACCGCCGAGACCAGCAGCGACAGCCCATACATCCCCTGCGGGCGGGCATAGGCCGCGGCGGTGTAGACGGCCAGCGTGTCCGCGACCACCACCTTTTTGAACAGCCCCAGCAGCACCAGCTGCGCGCTGCGCACCGCGGCGGCGGTCTCAAACCGGCGCTGCGGCCGGCTGAGCTGGGCCAGCAGCTCCCGCGGGCGGGTCAGCGGGCCGGAGGTGATCTGCAAAAAGAGGGAAAGGCTCACCGCGCAGCGGAAAAAATTTCGCTCCGGCGCAAGGCGGCCCCGCCGGATGTCGACCAGATAGCTGACCATCTGGAAGGTGTAGTAGCTGACCCCGACCGGCTGCACCAGCGAAAAGCCGGCCATCCCCAGCGCGCCAAGCGCCGGGTCGAGGTATTTGAAGAGGGCCAGCGGCGCGAGCGCCGCCCCGACGCAGAGGGCCAGCCGCGCTGGGCCGCCGCCGCGGCCCAGCCACAGCCCCGCCGCCCAGCAGAGCACAAGGCACCCGCCCAGCAGCAGCGTGTAGCCCCAGCCGTAGAGCGCATAAAAGCCGATGCTCACAGCGAAGAGCACCGCCGTCTGAAACCGCGGCCCCAGCGCCCAGCGGGCGGCAAAGACCGCGGCGAAAAAGCCGAAAAACGCAAGGGAAAAGATCTGCAAGCGGCGCGCCTCCTCTCTGCCCGCAGCTGGCGGTGGTTTGCTTTTTGGGTTATTTTACGCATTTTATTAT
>CALXBJ010000204.1 GCA_944386515.1 uncultured Pygmaiobacter sp. | reverse complement strand
GGAGGAATTGAGAAATTCTGAAGAGCTCGCGCTTTTCCCCGCGCCGCCAGCCCGCTTTTGAAAACGGCCGCGCAGCCCAGCAGGTCCCCCAGCAGGCCGCGGATCTCGGTGCGGCGCTTTTCGGTCTCGATGGCGTCGGGCAGGAAGACCCCGTCCGCAAGGCGGCCCCAGTCCCCCTCCCGCGCGCCGGCGGGCAGTGCGGCGAGGGGCAGCCGCTCGGCTTTGCCCTCCTCCGAGATCAGCACCGCGACCCCCTCCTCAATCCGGTCGATGTTCCAGAGCATCCTTCTTTACACCTCCGTGTCCCTTTCCGCCGTGATCAAAAGGCCGCCGTCCTCCGCCGGGCGGATGACGATGCTGCCCTGCAGGTCGGTGCGGCAGACCTCTGCGCCGACCGCGTCAAACCGCTCGAGCGCCTCCTCGTGCGGGTGGCCGTAGCTGTTGTCCAACCCGCAGGAGATGACCACGCAGTCGGGGCGCACCGCAGCGAGCAGCTTTGCGCTGTTGCTGGTGCTGCTGCCGTGGTGCCCGGCCTGAAAGATATCCGCCCGCAGGTTCGGCTCGATGGCGAGCAGCTCCTTTTCCACCGCGCTCTCCCCGTCGCCGGTGAACAGGCAGGAAAAGCCGCCGCAGACAAACTTCGCACAGATCGACAGGTCGTTGGTATTGTCGGTCTCGACCCCGGCGAGCAGCACCCGCAGCGTCCCCTCGCCGATCTGGATCTCCTGCCCCCGCGCGGCGGTCAGCACCTCGCAGCCGTTTTCCTTCTGCGCTGCGAGCGCTTCAAGGGTCCGCTGGAAGATTGCGCTGGTGGGCAGCTCGTCCAGCAGCGCAAAGTCCGGCAGCAGGAACCTGTCGACCGGGAACGCCTCCAGCACCTGCGGCATCCCGCCGATGTGGTCGGCGTGCGGGTGGGTCATCACCACACAGTCGAGCCGGGTGACCCCGGCGTTTTTGAGATAGCTGACCAGCTGGTCCCCGTCGCCGAGGTCCCCCGCGTCGATCAGCAGGAAAGCGTCCCCCTGACGGATCAAGGTCGCGTCCGCCTGCCCGGCGTCGATGAAATGGATCTCGGTGTCGGTTTGGCCCGCCGTCTGCGCCGGCTGTGAGCCGGTCTCCCCCTGCCCGTCTGCCGGCTGGGAGAGCGACGTTTCCGGCGGGGCCTCGGACACCCCGAGCCAGCGCTCCAGCTCGCCCCAGCCGGGCAGCTGCCAGCCGTAGTGCTCCCCGGCGGTGAGCAGGCTGCACAGCCCAAAGACCAGCACCGCCAGCGCCAGCGCGACGCGGCCGGTCAGCGTCTTTTTCCTTTTCCTGCTGCGCCTGCGCGCCATGCCTTCTCATCCTTTCCTCTCTTGTTTGCCCTTGCCGGGGCGCTCTGCCGCCCGGCGGCGCCCTGCCGCTTTCCGGCGTCCTGCCGCCCGCCGCGGGCCGCGGCGCCCTTCCCGCCGGCCGTGCGGCGGGCCGACGGGTCGTAGGGCAGCAGCTTTGCCGCGAGGTCCATCCGGCCGGTCAGCTCGAGCGCGCGGCGCACCTTTGCCCGGTTGCGCGGCTCGTAATACTGCAGCAGCGCCCGCTGCAGCGCCTTCTCCTCGGCCGATTTCGCGACATAGACCGGCTTTAGGGTGTACGGGTCCAGCCCGGTGTAGAACATACAGGTCGAGACGGTGCCCGGCGTGGGGTAAAAGTCCTGCACCTGTTCCGGCTTCATGTGATGGTCGGCCAGATACTCGGCGAGGATCACCGCGTCCTTGAGGGTGCTGCCGGGGTGGCTGCTCATCAGGTAGGGCACGAGGTACTGCTTTTTGCCTGCCTGCCGCGTCAGCTCATAGAACCGCTTGACAAACCGGTTGAAGACCTCGATCCTGGGCTTTCCCATCGCGGCGAGGGTCGCCGGGGCGCAGTGCTCCGGCGCGACCTTCAGCTGGCCCGAGATGTGGTGCTCGACCAGCTCCTTGAAGAAGGTCTCGTCCTTGTCCAGCATCAGGTAGTCGTACCGGATGCCGCTGCGGATGAACACCTTCTTGACCCCCGGCAGCGCCCGCAGCCGCCGCAGGATCGAGACATATTCGGTGTGGTCGACCAGCAGGTGGGGGCAGGGGTTCGGCGCGAGGCATTTGCGGTCGGGGCAGACCCCGCGGGCCATCTGCTCGCGGCAGCTGGGCAGCCGGAAGTCGGCCGTCGGGCCGCCGACATCGTGGATGTATCCCTTGAAGTTGGGGCTTTGGGTGATCTTGCGCCCCTCCTCCAAAATCGACTCGGCGCTGCGGCTGGTCACCCGCCGGCCCTGATGCAGGGTGATCGCACAGAAGTTGCACCCGCCAAAGCAGCCCCGGTTCTGGGCGATGGAGAACTCGACCTCCGCGAGGCCCGGCACCCCGCCGACGCTGTCATAGCTGGGGTGCCATCTGCGGGTGAAGGGCAGCGCGTACACCCGGTCCAGCTCGGGCCGGTAGAGCGGCCGGCTGGGCGGGTTTTGCACCAGATACCGCTCGCGCTGCTTCTGGACGACGGGCTTGCCGCTCAGATAGTCCTGATTGTCCATCTGGATGCGGCAGGCCTTGGCATAGGCGAGCTTATCCGAGGAGACCTTGGCAAAGCCGGCGCACTCGACATACCCCGCCGGCAGGCCGAACCCGTCGGTCAGATAGCAGGTGCCGGGGATGTCGGTCATCGTCTCGACCCGCTCCCCCGCGGCGAGGCGGCGGGCGATCTCCTCCGTCTGGTGCTCCCCCATCCCGAAGGTCAGCAGGTCGGCGCCGGAATCCTCCAGCACCGAGGGCATCACGGTGTCCGACCAGTAGTCGTAATGCGCAAACCGGCGCAGCGACGCCTCCAGCCCGCCGAGGATCACCGGCACCTCGGGGCAGGCCTGCTTTGCCAGACGGGAGTAGACGATCGCCGCGCGGTCGGGCCGGCGGCCCGGCTTGCCGCCGGGGGTGTACTCGTCCACCTTGCGGCGGATCTTCGCCACCGAGTAGTGGGCCACCATGCTGTCGACATTGCCCGCGCCGATCAAAAACGCATAGCGGGGCGCCCCGAACTCGAGAAAGCTGTCCGGGCTCGAGACATCCGGCTGGGACAGAAAGCCGACCTTGTAGCCAAGGCTTTCGAGCAGCCGAGAGATGATTGCCGGGCCAAAGCTGGGGTGGTCGACATAGGCGTCCCCCGACACCACCACAAAATCACAGCACTGCCAGCCCCGCGCGCGCATCTCCTCGCCGGTGATGGGTAAAAACTCGTTCATAGGCCCTCCCCTCGCGCCGGCAGGCGGCGCGTCCTGTGTTCTCTTTATGTCCGTCCCCCGCGGGGCGGCAGTTTCGCTTCCTCCCGCGGGCCAAGGGGCGCAGCGGCCTGCGCCCCGGTGTGTTTTTTCGCTTTCGCTCTCACGCAGCCGCGCGCCGTTTTGGCGCGGGCGCCGGGTTACTCCTGCGGCGGCTCGGCGGCGCCGTTTGTGAACATCTCGATAAACTGCTGGCGGCTGATGAGCACCGCCCGCGGCTTGGACCCCTCATAGGGGCCGATGACGTGCAGCTCCTCCATCGCGTCCATGATCCGGGCCGCGCGGGCATAGCCGAGCTTGAGCTTGCGCTGCAGCAGCGAGGTGGAGGCCATCCCCGCCTCGACCACCGTCTCGATGGCGGACTGCAGCATCGGGTCAAGCTCCGGCTCGCCCTCGCCGCCGGCCGCCGCGCCGCCGCCCTTGCCGCCGGCTGCGGCGGCGCACTTCCCCATATCCGAGATCATGTTCTCGTCATACCGCGCATCCCCCGACTGCTTGACAAAGTCGATGACCGCGGTGATCTCCCCGTCCTTGACATAGGTGCCCTGGATCCGGATGGGCTTGTTCGCGCCGACCGGCATGAAGAGCATATCCCCCATGCCCAGCAGCTTTTCGGCACCCGCGCCGTCGAGGATGGTGCGGCTGTCGACCTGGCTGGAGACCGCGAAGGCGATCCGGCTGGGGATGTTGGCCTTGATGAGGCCGGTGATGACGTCGACGCTCGGCCGCTGGGTCGCGACAATCAGGTGCATCCCGGCGGCGCGGGCCTTCTGCGCGATGCGGCAGATGTAGTCCTCGACCTCCTTGCCGGCGACCATCATCAGGTCGGCCAGCTCGTCGATGACGATTGCGATGTAGGGCAGGTGCTCCAGCTCGCCGCCGGTCGCGGCCAGCCGGTTGTAGCTCTTGATGTCCCGCACATTGTTCGCGGCGAACAGCTGGTAGCGGCGCTCCATCTCCGCCACCGCGCTGCCCAGCGCGCCGCTGGCCTTGCGCGGCTCGGTGACCACCGGCATCAGCAGGTGGGGGATGCCGTTGTAGTCGGACAGCTCGACCACCTTGGGGTCGATCAGGATCATCTTGACGTCGTCGGGGCTGCTGCGGTAGATGATGCTGATGATGATCGAGTTGATGCAGACCGACTTGCCGCTGCCGGTCGAGCCGGCAATCAGCAGATGGGGCATCTTGGTCAGGTCGGCCACCTGCACGCTGCCGGCAATGTCCTTGCCCAGCGGGATCAGGATGGGGCTCTTGCTGTTCTTGAACTCGGCCGAGCTGAGGATGCTGTACATATTCACCGGGCTGGCCTTCTTGTTGGGCACCTCGATGCCGACCGCGGCCTTGCCGGGGATCGGCGCCTCGATGCGCACCCCCGCCGCGGCGAGGTTGAGGGCGATGTCGTCCGCGAGGTTGGTGATCCGGCTGATCTTGACCCCCGCCGCCGGCTGCAGCTCATACCGGGTCACCGAGGGGCCGCGGCTGATGTCCATCAGCCGGGTCTGCACCCCAAAGCTCGCCAAGGTGTTGACCAGCAGGTCGGCGTTGCGGCGCAGCTCCTCCTCGTCCGCGCCGCCGGCCCCCGGCTTGCCCTGCTCAAAGAGGGTGAGCGGCGGGTGGGTGTAGGCGTTCTGGCCCGGCGCGCCGGGGGACAGCGCGAGCTGCCCGCTCACCTCCCCCTCCGCAGCGGGCTGCGCCGCAGGGGTCTCGCCCCGCGCGGGCTGCTGCGGGGCGGCGTCGGCTGCGGCGGCCTCCGCGCGGGGCGCCGCAGCGCGGCGGATCAGCTTTCCCCCCCCCGAGAGGTCGGGCGCGGGCTGCGCGTCCTGCTGCGGCTGCACCCGCTTCTCGCCCGTGCCGGCAAAGCCGAGCAGCCCCTCCCCGACCGCGCCGCCCTGCTTGGGACGGCCCGCGGGATCGGGGTCAAACGGCGCACTCAGGTCGATGCCGGCCGGCGGCGGCGCAGAGCCGTAGTCCCGCGGCCCCGCCTCGCCGTCGAGCGGGATGTCGATCCCCCCGCGCGCATCCAGCGGGATGTCGATGTTCCCCTGACGTCCCGCGTGGGCGCGGGCGGCCTCCTCGGCCTCCAGCTCGGCGATGGCCTCCTCCCGCTCGCGGCGGCGGCGCTCCTCCCGCGCGGCGCGGGCCGCGGCGGCGTTGCGCTCATACTCGGCAAACCGGTCCTTCGCGCCGCCCGCCTTGCGCTGGATGGCGCGGTAGATGTCCACCGGGGTGGTGTTGGTGAGCAGCATAAAGAAGATCGCCACCATCACCACGATGATGATGTTGGCCGCCGGGCGGCCGCAGAGGGTCAGCAGCGGCCAGCCGATCAGCGCCGAGAGCAGCCCCCCGCCCCGCAGGCCGCGCCCCGCGTCCCCGAGGGAGAGGAAGGTCTCCCAGAAGCTGCCGCCGGAC
Source organism: uncultured Pygmaiobacter sp. (assembly GCA_944386515.1). Taxonomy (GTDB): domain Bacteria; phylum Bacillota; class Clostridia; order Oscillospirales; family Ruminococcaceae; genus Pygmaiobacter. The sequence continues at coordinate 1,587 of CALXBJ010000204.1, read as the reverse complement.
AGGTCCAGACGGGAAAAGATCAGCGCCAGCGCGCAGCTCATGCAGAGCAGCAGCGCCCCCTGCCAGAGCTTTGCCTTTGCGGGCCGGCCCGCCGCGATCAAAAACGCGAGGTAGAGCGCAATCGGCGCGACCGCGTAGGTGATGACCCCGAACAGGCCGAACAGCCAGCCGGACACGGCGTTCCAGGCCGGCGCGCCCTTGATAAAGGTCAGCGCCAGCAGGATCAGCCCCAGCCCGAAAAGCAGGATGCTCCAGGCGCGGTTCATCTCCGGCTGCTGCTTTTTCTTCTGCGCCGATTTCGGGGGGCGGCCCCGACGCGGCGACGATGTATTTTTTTGACTTCTTGCTGCCATGCTTTTTCTCTCCTGTGCCGCCTCAAAGGGAGGGGCGGCGATGCTGTGTGGATTTCAGATACCGCGGGACGGGGTCAGAACAACCGCCCGATGAGCGCGACGATGTTCTCGCCCCACAGATGCTCGAGGATGCCGGCGGCCAGCACCACCGTCCCCAGCGCCGCGGTGTAGTAGGAAAAGAGGATGAACCGGTCGCTCGCGACGAGGTACTGGATCAGCCGGATGCAGAAATAGCCGACCACCGCCGCGGTGAGCATCCCGACCAGCACCGGCAAAAGCTCGATCTCAAGGCCGGCGGCAAGGGCGTCCTTTGCCTCCAGCAAACTCGCGCCGAGGATGGCCGGGATGCCGAGGATAAAGCTGAACTTGACGCAGTATTCCCGGGAAAAGCCCAGCAGCAGCCCGCTGGAGACGGTCGACCCCGAGCGGGAGATGCCCGGCATGATCGCCGTGCCCTGAAAGATGCCGACGATCAGCGCGTCCTTGACCCCCATCTCGCGGGCGGTCTTTTTGCCCTTGACGCATTTCGACGCGAGGAAGAGCAGCGCCGCCGTCCAGAGGAAGCAGACCCCCTCGACGACGATGTCCTCGTCCTCGGTGATGGCGGTGACCCAGTCCTTGATCAGCAGAAAGCCGAGCAGCGGCAGGCAGGCGACGACGAACATGAAGATCATCCGCCGGTTCTCGTCCCGGGTCTTAAAGGTAAACCGCCCGTGCAAAAGATCCCCCACCATCCCGAAAAAGGCGAGGATCAGCTCCCAGATCTCCTTGTGATAGGCGATGACGACCGCCGCGAGGGTGCCAAGGTGCAGCATCAGGTTGAAGAAGAGCGCCCCCTCCCCCGAATTTCCGGTCAGGTGCTGGTAGAGGGTGAGATGCCCGTCGCTTGAGATGGGCAAAAACTCGGTCGCCCCCTGAATAATCCCCTGAAAGAACCCGTCCAAAATCGTCATTTCTGCGCCTCCCGCCGGTTTGTTTTTTTGCCGTCCGGTCCGCCTGAGGGCACACCGAGACATCTTATTTTACCACCAAAACCCACAGATGTAAAACGGAAATCGGTCGAACAGCGGCGGGGCAGCCCTCGTCCCGACAAGGCGGCGCCGGTCTTTTCGCCCGACCGCTTTCCCGCCGCCCGGCGCGCGGGCGGCGGCGCGCCGTTTTCTTGCGTCACCGCCCTCCCCCTGCGCGGTGCGGCAAAAAAAGCGGGGCGGCAAAACCCGCCCCAAAAGCCGCA
>CALXBJ010000203.1 GCA_944386515.1 uncultured Pygmaiobacter sp. | reverse complement strand
TTTTTAGTGCAGCCTTGAGATTTACAAATGCATTTTCTTTATCACGACTATACTTTGCAATTACACCGGTTATGATTTCTTCGGAAAAAAGAAAATTCTCTATTTCAAAAAAGGGCAAGTGAAAGATACCATCACACTTCCGCCCCTCTAAATAGCTCTGTTCTTTGTAATCACAATCAATTATTCCGAATGCCTTTTGTGGAAGGCCAGCTATTGAATACGCTTTTACTTTGGCAATAACGGCATCACACCCCGCGGCAGGAATAACCTTGAACTCAGGGAACATCATTTTGAATACTATATCATCATATTTGTATTCATCCTGCGATTCACAGAATAGAACGGGTTCTCGGTTGCCAACAAGGGCTACCATGAGCTGCTGAGGAAGATTATCATTCTCGGGGAGTGGCTTATATACCCAGTCGGTACCATCGTATTTTTCAATCCAAAATAATTTGCCGTTTATGCGAGATGCAACAAAGTTGCTATCATGAGTCAAATAAATGAATAAGCTTCCTTCACAGTGTTCCTCAATGATATCCCATAGTTTGGAGACAACTGATGGATTAAGGTTGTTCTCAGGTTCATCAATAAAATAATATGACTTTGGTTCCTTAAGGAAGATACAGGCAAGGAAATAGAAAATACTTTTTTCACCGCTACTAAGATATTTAATCGGATATTCCGCCCCACCTATTGTTCGAACTCTTAGTGCTCCCTCCGAGAACAGAATGCGATCCTTTATTAATTCATTCCATATGTTAAGAATTTTTTCGGTAAGGCTATCCTCCAAACGCAGCTTTCCTTTTGCGAAAAGATCCAATTCTGTTGCGCGTTTCTTCTCAAACAGAGTAATAGCTTGGTTGATTTGCTGGACGATATAGTTAGCTTGTGACCGGTTGTTAATATCACTTGCATACTTGTCTGCGTCTTTATAACTTTTTGAAAACACAGCAAAATCGCGTTCTGGGTTATAGCTGTCATTGATCACCAGAAGCCGATCGGCTGGATAATATCCAATCTGATTTTCACCAGTTGCGTGGATCAGATTTCGCAAAAGAGTAGTTTTTCCGCAACCATTTGGCCCTACAAATACAACAGTCTTTTTTTCCTCACTTAAGAACTTTAAATATCGAAGACCGAGTAATTTATCATAATAGTCCGACAACAGGGCTACAACTTTTTCCGAATCGATTGGTTTTGTAGTGTGTAGTGTTCCACCTTTAGATACGGGAATTAACTGAGCAGTCTTCAAATCGTTGAAGGCGCTTTCCATCATAGAAATATAGTTTTGGGTATATCGACTATAATCAGCGTTGTATGCCTTATAAATAGATCGAATTTTAGCAATAATCAGGGTTATATCATGAGGAATACTGCCTTCATAAGCGTTAATCAATAACTCTAACTGGTTGTTTTGATACATATCTTTCTCCTCTTTATGAAGAAATCACAATGTTATAAAAACAAAGGCCGCATGGGAATACACCCATACGGCTGCCTTGGTGGTCAAAGGCTCACCGTAGAATTATTATAAAAGATAAGGCTGGAAAACTCAAGAATTTGTCGTATCCACAACGAGAAAACAGCAGTCACGCCAGTTAGGGATAGGTTAGGGATTTAGCGGTTCTCCTCGCTCATGCTCCCGCCGCTTTCTGCCCCTGAAACCACCGCTGAACAGCAATCACCCAATCCCTAAAAGTAGATCAAAAAACGCAGAAAAACCGCCTTTTTAGGCGGTTTTTCTGCCAAAGGTGGTCGGAGTGCGGGGACTCGAACCCCGGGCCTCCTGCTCCCAAAGCAGGCGCGCTACCAACTGCGCAACACCCCGATCTCATTTTTGAAAAAATGCAGCTGCCCGTGTGCCGCCCCTCCTCGCAGAGGGCGCATCGCGCGCAGAACAGCGCTACCATTATACTGCATCCGCGCGCGGCGCGTCAAGCGCTGCTTGACGAACCGGCAGCGCGCGGATATAATTATAAAATATGTACGAAGGCGGCGCAGCCAGCGGCGCAAAAGTGAGGAGAATTGAGTTATGAAAAACAGTGACAAGAGCTTTGATACCATCGTCAACCTGTGCAAGAACCGCGGCTTTGTCTATCCGGGCAGCGAGATCTACGGCGGCCTTGCCAACTCCTGGGACTACGGCCCGCTCGGCGTCGAGTTCAAGAACAACGTCAAGAAGGCTTGGCTGAAAAAGTTCGTGCAGGAGTCCCCCTACAACGTCGGGCTGGATTCCGCCATCATCATGAACCCCCAGACCTGGGTCACCACCGGCCATGTCTCCAGCTTCTCCGACCCGCTGCTCGACTGCAAGAGCTGCAAGGCCCGCCACCGCGCGGACAAGCTGATCGGCGCCGAGCACCACGAGGTCAACACCGACGCGATGACCTTTGACGAGATGGACGCCTTCATCGCCTCCCACGAGGACGTGGTCTGCCCGGTCTGCGGCAAGCACGACTTCACCCCCATCCGCAAGTTCAACCTGATGTTCAAGACCGCCATCGGGGTCACCGAGGATTCCTCCTCGACCTGCTATCTGCGCCCCGAGACCGCGCAGGGCATCTTTGTCAACTTCACCAACATCCAGCGCACCACCCGCAAGAAGCTGCCCTTCGGCGTCTGCCAGGTGGGCAAGGCGTTCCGCAACGAGATCACCCCGGGCAACTTCACCTTCCGCACCCGCGAGTTCGAGCAAATGGAGTGCGAGTTCTTCTGCAAGCCGGGCACCGACCTCGAGTGGTTCGCCTACTGGAAGGAGTACTGCGTCAACTGGCTGCTGAGCCTCGGCATCAGCCGCGAGAACCTGCGGCTGCGGGACCATGAGCCGGCTGAGCTGGCCTTCTACTCCCGCGCGACCACCGACATCGAGTATGCCTTCCCGTTCACCGATTGGGGCGAGCTGTGGGGCATCGCCGACCGCACCAACTACGACCTGGGCCGCCATCAGGAGGCCAGCGGCAAGAGCCTTGAGTACTTCGACGCCGAGACCGGCGAGCACTACATCCCCTATGTCATCGAGCCCTCGCTGGGCGCCGACCGTGTGGCGCTGGCCTTCCTGTGCGAGGCGTATGACGAGGAGGTCGTCGACGCAGAGAAGAACGACAAGCGGGTTGTGCTGCGGCTGCACCCGGCGCTGACGCCCTTCAAGGCGGCGGTGCTGCCGCTGTCCAAGAAGCTGGGCGACAAGGCGCGGGAGGTCCACGCCAAGCTGACCAAGTACTTCATGGTGGACTACGACGAGGCCGGCTCGATCGGCAAGCGGTACCGCCGCCAGGATGAGATCGGCACCCCGGTCTGCATCACCTACGACTTTGACTCCGAGACCGACGGCTGCGTGACCGTCCGGGATCGGGATACGATGGAGCAGCAGCGCATCCGGATCGAGGATCTGGTGGGCTATCTCCAGAACAAGATCGATTTTTGACCTGCGGAGAAGAGCGGCTGTCCTGCCGTGCCCATCGGGGCCGGGGGGCAGCCGCTTTCCGGTAAAGGGCGGGCCCGAGCGGCCGCGTGCGGCATAAAAAGAAAGGGGTAATACGGTGTCTATTTTATGGCAGGTGGGGATCCTGTTTTCGATTTGTCTGGCCGCGCAGGGGATCGCGGCGCTGCTGCCGTTCGCCTTCCCGGCGAGTGTGCTGGCGATGCTGCTGGTCTTTCTGCTGCTGCTCTCCGGCATCATCCGGATCCGCCACATCAAGGAGCTTGCGACCTGGTTCTCCCAGAACATGGGCTTTTTGTTCGTCCCGGCCTGTGTCGAGGTGATGGACTACTTTGACCTGATTGCCGAAAACCTGATCCCGATCCTCGTGATCGGGGTGGTGACCACCCTGCTGGTCTTCGCCGTGACCGGCTGGACGGTCAAGGCGCTGATGCGGCTGCAGCAGAGAAGGGGGGAAAAGCTCCATGGCTGAGGTTCTCTCTAACCCGGTCTTCGGCATCGCGATGTCGGTGGCCACCTACGCAGCCGGGGTCTGGGTCAACAAAAAGCTCAAGACCCCGCTGGCAAACCCGATGCTGATCGCCACCGCGCTGCTGATCGCCTTCTTCCTGCTGACCGGGATCCCGCTGGAGTACTTCAATGAGGGAGGGGACATCATCAACTTCTTGATCTTCCCGGCAACCGCCTCGATCGGGCTGTCGATCTACGCGAATTACGAGGTGCTCAAAAAGAACCTCGTCCCGGTGCTGGGCGGCTGCCTTGCCGGCGCGGCGACCGCGGTGTTCAGCGTGCTGGGGCTGTGCCGGCTGTTCGGCCTGGATGAGACGATGACCGCGAGCCTGCTGCCCAAATCGGTCACCACCGCCATCGCGGTGCCGATCTGCGAGCAGAACGGCGGCATCTCCCAGATCACCATTGTCGCGGTGATGATCGCGGGGACGCTGGGCGCGGTGCTGGCCCCCAGCCTCAGCCGGTGGCTGCATCTGTCGGACAATGAGGTAGCCACCGGCCTTGCAATCGGCTGTTCCAGCCATGCGGCGGGCACCTCCACCGCGGTCAAGATGGGGGAGACCATCGGCGCGATGAGCGGCCTTGCCATCGGCATCTGCGGCTTTTTCACCGTGCTGTTCGCGATCCTCTTCCCCTATTTCCTCTGAGTTTTCCCAAAAGAGCAAAGCAAAAAGGGCCGCCCGCCGTGGGCGGCCCTTTTCTGATGCGGGGCGCTTTTTGCAGGAGGAAAAGCGGCCCGTCTTTTGGCGCAAAGCGGGCAGGGCCGACGAGGAGGGGCGAAAAAACAGGCGGTCAGCGGAACAGCGCCTGCGCCTCCTGCAGCGGGATGGGGCGCAGACCGGGATAGCAAAAGGGCTCTCCGGCATAGACCCCGCCCGAGGCCGCGCGCAGCCGCTCGGGGTCGAGGATCCGGTATCCCGCGCCCTCCCGCCGCAGCATCCCCTCGCGGCAGAAGCCCGCAATCGCCCGCAGCAGCTGGCGGTGGCTGCAGCCGAGGAACTCGGCCAGATGCAGCCGGTTCTCGTTGAAAAAGCCCTCCTTTGCGGCCGCCAGCAGGTAGCTTGCCGCCCGCTGCGGCACCGACGCGGTGAGGCTGAGGGCCAGGTTCTGGCTGCGCTGCACCGTCTTGTAGCCGAGATAGCTGCACAAAAACCGCAGGAAGGGGCGGTGGTCCAGCAGCGCTGCGCGCCACCTCGCGCAGGGCAGCCGCAGGCAGACCAGCGGCCCGAGCGCGGCCGCGTTGGTCTGCGCGGTGCCGCCGTAGAGCAGCTCCAGCTCGCCGATCAGCGAGAAGGCGTCGAAAAAGCGCAGCAGGCACTCCTGCCCCGCCGCGGTCAGCCGGGTCAGCTTGTACCTGCCGCAGAGGACAAAGAACAGATAGGGCGCGCTGTCCGCCTCGGTGCATAGCAGCTCGCCGCCCGAAAAGAGGCACAGCTCCAGCTCGCCGGCCGCCTGCGCGGGCAGGATCTCGGCGATGCCGCAGCGGGCCAAAAGGGCCGCGCGCCGGCGCGGCTCCCGGACAATCTGCATGGGATCTCCTCCTCTCGATGGGTGCTGTATCAAGTATGACATATGTCATAGTTGGTTGCAAGCGGTTTGGGTCAACTGGAAGACGGCGCGGCGGAGGCGCTGCCCAATCCGCCGCGGGCAAAAGCAAGGAGGGTTTTGGCATGATCTATCTTCTCATCTTCCTCGCCGGGGTGATGCTCTCGCTGATGCAGAGCTTCGGCGGGGTGCTCAGCGGGTATGTCGGCCTGTTCGGCACCAGCTTTGCGGTGCACCTGATCGGCGGGGTGCTGCTGGCCGGCTATATCCTGCTGGTGCTGCGCCGGCGCATCCGGTTTGGGCCGATGCCGTGGTACGCCTATCTCGCGGCGCTGTTCGGCATCGCGCTCACCGTCGTCAACAGCTACTGCGTCGCCCATCTGGGCGCGTCGCTGACCACCTGCCTGTCGATT
>CALXBJ010000202.1 GCA_944386515.1 uncultured Pygmaiobacter sp. | reverse complement strand
TGATCCGCCGCGCCGTGCCGGTTGAAGACCGCGACAAAGCACAGGTCCTCCCTGCCCGCGAGGTCGACATACCCGTCCTTCACCGGCAGCTCCTCATAGAACAGCTCGCTGCGGGCCGAGGGGTTGTCGTAGTCGAGCAGCGCGACCCGCACCGTCCCCTTTGCGCCGGCGGGCGCGGCGAGACGCAGGCTGTCCGGCCCGGTGAGGCCCGCCGCCCGCACCGTGCCGCCCAGCACGCTGTCGGGGATCGGCCGCTTTTCGGGCGCAGAGAGCAGGCGGCCGTCCTCGACCACCAATCTGCCCTCGGTAAAGACGGCGTAGGGGTTGCGCCCGTCCATCTCATCCAGCAGCTGCAGGTCGGCCAGATACCCCGGCGCGATCGCCCCCAGATCCTCGATCCGGGCGCTGCGGGCGGAGTTGTAGCTCGCCCAGCGGTAGGCGTCCATCGGGTCGACCCCCTCGCGCAGCACCTCCTTGATGAGCCGGTTGACATGGCCGGTCTCGAGCAGGTCCTTGGCGTGGACGTCGTCGTTGCACAGGCAGACGTGGTCGGTGTACCGCATCCCTTTGAGCCCGGCGACGAGCTTGGGCATCGAGCTGGACTCCAGCGAGCTGGACTGCAGGTCGACATACAGCCCGGCGTGGAGGTTTTCCCTGACCTCCCAATCGGTGCGGATGCTGTGGTTGTCGGTCGGGCCGGCGAGCGCGTAGGCCGCGATCTGCCCGGCGGAAAGCCGCGGCGCGTGGCCCTGGATCAGCATCCCCCGGCGCAGCCCCTCGTCCGCAATGCCCCGCATCTTTTCGGAATTGTGGATCATATTGTAAAAATCCATCATCTCGGCGATGCCAAAGACCCCGTCGGTCTCGAGCAGCCGCGCGATCTCGGCCGGGCCGAAGACCGCGCCGTTGCCCTCCGCCCCCGGCACCGAGGGCAGGCAGGAGGGCGCGAGGTTGAACTGCCGCACCGGCGAGGCCTTGGCGTTGTCCACCATGAACGCGACCCCCGCCTCGCCCAGCACGTTCGCGATCTCGTGCGGGTCGACAAAGACGCTGGTGGTGCCGCAGAGGATCGCCGCCCGGCCGAAATTCTCGGGGGTCATCATGGTGCTCTCGACGTGCATATGGATGTCGATGCAGCCGGGCAGCAGGTACCGCCCGCCGCCGTCGTAGACCCGCGCGCTCCTTTGCTCGGCGGGGCGGCCGCCCTCCCGCACCCGGACGATCACCCCGTCCAGCACGTCCACCGCGGCGGGGTAGATCTCCCCGGTGATGAGGTTGACCAGCTTGACATTCTCCACCGACAGATCGCAGGGGATCTCCCCCATCGCGGCGGCGACCAGCTTGGCGTGGTCAAGATCCTGTTTGACTCGCATGGCAAGGCTCCTTTCAGCATTCCGGCCCGCCCGGGCAGGTTTATTGCCGCGGCGGGCGGGGCCGGTTTTCATTTTCGGATTCGCTCTCAGTATACCACGGCTTTGGGCCGCTGTCACCGGGGGTCAGCCCTTTTCCCCCGCGGCCGACAGGCTGGAGAGCACGATCCCCCCGGCCACCAGCGCGATGCCCACCCAGCCGAGGGCGGAGGGCGCGCTGTCCCCCAGCAGCAGCACCCCGCCCAGCAGGGTGAAGAGCACCTCCCCCGCCTGCGTCGCCTCGACCGCCGCCAGCTGGGCGGGCTTTTCCCGCACGAGGTCGGTCGCCTTGAAGAAGAGGACGGTCGCGATGATGCCCGAGAAGACCGCCACCAGCAGCGACTGGAACAGCTGCGCCGGGGTGGGCCCGCCGGCGGTCAGCGCGCCGGCGGCGGCGACGACAAACCAGAACGGCAGGCTGCACAGGCTCATGCCGAACACCCGCTCGAGCGCCGTGAGCGACCCGCCGCAGCGGGCCATCATCATCCGGTTGCCCAGCGGGTAGGAGAAGGCCGCCACCAGCAGCAGCGCGATGCAGACGGCGAGCGAGTCCCCCGCGCTGCCCGCCTGCAGCTGCAGCACAAACACCCCCGCCACCACCACCAGCGAGCAGAGCAGGGTGCGCACCGGGACCCGCCGGCCGAACAGCGGGGTGAGCAGGATGCCGGCGGGTATGGTCAGCTACCAGCAGGCGGCGACGAACCAGGACGCCCCAAAGGATGAGGCCAGCGTCAGCGGCAGATAGAACAGCCCGAAGCCGACGGTGCTCCACAGCAGCCACGGCCCGGGCGCCGCGGCGACCTGCCGCAGCACCGGCTTATACCGGCCGCCGGGCGCCAGCACGACAAAGAGGATGGGGGTCAGCAGCAGGTAGCGCAGCGCGGCGCTCCACAGCGGGCTGCTGCCGGCGAGGTTCATGCTGCGGTTGAGCACAAAGGTGAAGGCGAAGAAGAAGGACGCCGCCACCCCGATCAAAAACGCTTTTTTCAACAAGAGGACCACCTTTCCGCGCCCCGTCCGGCAGGGCGGGGCAATCCCGTTTATTGTAACAGGTTTTGGCCAAAACCGCCAGCGTTTCGCGGGGGTTTTCGCGGTTTTTTCGCGCGGGTTTTTTCGCGCGAAGAGATGGGGAAAGAAAAAGCGCGGAGCGGGGGGCTGCGGCGCGGGGCGGGCGCGGGAAGGCGCAAAAGGGTCGGCCCGCAGAAGGCGCGTGGGGGCTGCGGCCCCCTCGCGCGGGGGTTTCGCGGTTTTTTCGCGCGAAGAGATGGGGGAAAGAAAAAGCGCGGGCGGGGAGAAAATTTTTGTGATTTCGGACACTTGTCACAAAAATTTACTTTTTCTTTCCGGCTTTTTGAGGTACAATAAAAAGGAGCCGATGGGCAGACTGCGCCCATCGGCCGAAAAGAGCAAATACGGGGGGCGCGGCGCACTGCCGCATCCCTTTTTGAAAGCGAGGAACCCAGTATGAAATCCATGACCAAACAGGAGGCGATGGCCGCGCTGCGCGGCCAGTGCGTCACCCTGATCCGATTCGACGATTTTGAGACCGCGAAGGCCGTCTCCCACGCGGTGGCGGGGGCGGGCATCGGCGCGCTGGAGATCACCTTTACCGTCAAGGACGCCCCCCGGCTGATCCGGGAGCTGAACGAGGAGTTCGGCAGCAGCGTGGTGGTGGGCGCGGGCACCGTGCTGAGCGCCGACCAGGTCGAGCTTGCCTACCAGAACGGGGCCGACTTTATCACCAGCCCCTGCATCCTGCCCGAGGTCGGCGCCGCCTGCAAGCGGCTGGACCTGCTGTGCAGCATGGGCGCCCAGACCGCCAACGAGGCCTACCAGAGCCATCTTGCCGGCAGCGACATCATCAAGCTGTTCCCCGGCTCCTCCATCGACCCCGATTTCATCTCGGCGGTCAAGGCCCCGCTGCCCTTCCTGGAGTTCATGCCCACCGACGGGGTGGATTACAGCAACATCGGCCGCTGGTTCGCCGGCGGCGCGTATGCCGTCGGCATCGGCAGCTACCTGACGAGCGGCATCGACAAGGACCACCTCGCCGAGGTCGCGAGCCGCTGCAAGCTGCTGCTCAACGCGATCCGCTGACCGCGCGGCGGGCGCGGCGGCAAGCCGCCCCAAAGACGCAAAACACAAAAACAAGTGCCGGGCTGCAGACCGCAGCCCGGCATTTTTTCGGCATTTTCCCGGTATGCTTTTGGGATTTTTCCCCCGCATTTTTGCCCGCATCCGCTTTGCCCCGCCCAGCCACGCTCAGAGCGACAGCTCCAGCCCGACCGGGCAGTGGTCGCTGCCGGTGACCTCGGGCCAGATGGTGCTGTCCACCAGGCGGTCGGCCAGCCGGCGGCTGAGGATGAAGTAGTCAATCCGCCACCCCGCGTTGTTCTCCCGCGCGCGGAAGCGGTAGCTCCACCAGCTGTACGCCCCCGTCCTGTCGGGGTAGAGCACCCGGAAGCTGTCCAAAAAGCCGCTGTCCAGCAGCTCGGTCAGCTTGCGCCGCTCCTCGGCGGTGTAGCCGGCATGGCCCTCGTTCGGGCGGGGGTTCTTCAGATCGATGGGCTGGTGGGCGACGTTGAGGTCCCCGCAGTAGACCACCGGCTTTTTTTCGTCCAGCGCGAGCAGATACTCCCGCATCGCGTCCTCCCACTCCATCCGGTAATCCAGCCGCTCGAGCTGCTGCTTGGAGTTTGGGGTGTAGCAGTTGACCAGATAAAAGTCCGGGTATTCCAGCGTGATGACCCGCCCCTCCCGGTCGTGCTGCTCGATGCCGAGGCCGTAGCGCACCCCCAGCGGCTCAATCCGGGTGAAGACCGCCGTGCCGGAGTAGCCCTTGCGCTCGGCGCTGTTCCAGTACTGGTGATAGCCGGGCAGGTCGACCTCCGCCTGCCCCGGCTGCATCTTGGTCTCCTGCAGGCAGAAGATGTCGGCGTCCAGCTGGATGAAAAACCCCTTGAACCCCTTATTGAGACAGGCCCGCAGCCCGTTGACGTTCCAGGAAATCAGCTTCAAGATGCGCCCTCCTTTTTTGCGTGTGGTTTTGCGCCCTCCCGCGTTGGCCGTGCGCCGCTTTTCGCCCGCGGGGGCCGGTTTTCCCCATTGTACCACGCCGGGCCGGCGCTGTCTGCCCCCCGGCGCGGCAGACGCCCCGGCAGGTATTTTCCTGTCCGGGACCCCCCGCGCAGGGATCTTCTTTTTTTCTTTTTGCGCCGCCCGCCCGCCGCGGGGGGTCACAGCCTGCCGGCGCTGCGCTCGAGCCGGCGCAGCAGCGAGGCGATGGGGCAGATCAGCATCCCCGCAAAAAAGTTGCCCGCCGCGTGGACCGCGTCAAAGGGCAGCCCCGCGAGGATCCAGGCCACCATCCCCTCAAAATCCAGCCCGAACAGCAGCGCCTGCGCCGGGGCGTACAGGGTGCCGAAGAGCAGCCCGTGCAGCCCGCAGACGGTCATGTAGACCGGCGGCTGCGCCCAGCGGGGCAGGTTTTGGGGCAGCAGCATGGTCAGCCCCCACAGCACCGCCCACAGGTAGAGATAGGGCAGCCACCAGGTCGAAAAGCCGGCCATCAGCCCGTTGATCAGCACATAGATGTAGATCGGGTAGAGCGCCTTTTTGCGGTAGACGAGGGTGTAGGCCATCGTCAGCACCCCCAGCAGGTGGATGTTGGGCAGAAACTCCATCAGGATCTTGGACAGGTACATCAGGCTGCCCAGCATCCCGAACACCGCCATCTCCCGCGCGGTCAGCTTCAACCCTGCTCCACCCGCAGCGCGTAGCTGC
>CALXBJ010000201.1 GCA_944386515.1 uncultured Pygmaiobacter sp. | reverse complement strand
ACAAGGGGGTGCGGGACATCCTGATCCTCGAGCGGGACAAGGAGCTGGGCGGCATCCTCAACCAGTGCATCCACAACGGGTTCGGGCTGACCTACTTCAAGGAGGAGCTGACCGGGCCGGAGTATGCCGGCCGGTTCATCAAGATGCTCTGGCAGACCGGGGTGCAGGTCAAGACCGACACGATGGTGCTGGCAATCACCGAAAAGCGGGAGGTCCACGCGGTCAACACCCACGACGGGTATCTGGTGCTGCGGGCGGGGGCGATCGTGCTGGCGATGGGCTGCCGCGAGCGCACCCGCGGCGCGATCGGGATCCCGGGCGACCGGCCGGCCGGCGTTTTGACCGCCGGCGCGGCGCAGCGGTACCTCAACATCGAGGGCTATATGGTCGGCCGGCGGGTGGTGATCCTCGGCTCGGGGGATATCGGGCTGATCATGGCCCGCCGGATGACCCTCGAGGGGGCGAAGGTGCTCGCCTGCGTCGAGGTGATGCCCTATTCGGGCGGGCTTAACCGCAACATCGTGCAGTGCCTCAATGACTTTGAGATCCCGCTCTACCTCTCCCACACCATCACCGACATCCAGGGCAAGAGCGGCCGGGTCGAGCGGGTGACCGTCAGCGCGGTGGACGAAAACCGCAGCCCCATCCCCGGCACCGAGATGGTCTTTGACTGCGACACGGTGCTGCTGTCGGTCGGGCTGATCCCCGAAAACGAGCTGTCCCGCAGCGCGGGCATCGAGATCGACCCGCGCACAAACGGGCCGGTGGTCTTTGAGAATATGCAGACCAGCCTGCCGGGCCGCTTTGCCGCCGGCAACGTGGTGCACGTGCACGACCTCGTCGACTTTGTCACCGCCGAGAGCCAGCGCGCCGGCGCCGCCGCGGCCGATTATCTGGCCCATTGCGCGGCCGACGGCGAGGCCGACCTCGCGCTGGCCTGCGGCGAACACGTCAACTATACCGTGCCCAAAAAGCTGCGCCTTGCCAACATCGAGGGCGCGGTGGGGGTCTTTTTCAGGGTCAACAAGGTGATGGAATCCGGCACCGTGCGGGTGACCGATGCCGCCGGCGCGCCCGTCGCGGCCTTCCGCCGCGAGCATATGGCCCCCGGCGAGATGGAGCAGATCAAGCTGCCCAAGGCGCTGCTGCAAAAGGCCGCCGGGCCGGTCACCGTTTCTGTGGAGGAGGGGAGCAACGCATGAGCCTGCGCAAAATGATCTGTATCACCTGCCCGCGGGGCTGCCACCTGACGGTGGACGAGGAGACCCTCGCGGTGCAGGGCAACACCTGCCCCAAGGGGGAGGAGTACGGCAGGAACGAGGTCACCGACCCCCGCCGGGTGCTGACCACCACCGTCCGGCTGGTGGGCGCCGCCGGCGGCTGCCGGCTGCCGGTCAAGACCGCCGCCCCCATCCCCAAAAAACTGCTGCTGCCCGCGATGGAGGCCCTCGACGCGGTCACCGTCACCGCCCCCGTCAGGACCGGCGACACGGTGGTCCGCGACCTCCTCGGCACCGGCGTCGACCTCGTCGCCTGCAAGGATTTTTATTGAGCGGGAGCAGGATTGCGGCGCCGACGGAGTTTTTTGCGCGGCGACCGGGCGCGGGGGGCCTTTTAGTGCGCGGGAGCAGGATTGCGGCGCCGGTGGAGGCTCCGGTGCGGCGACCGGGCGCGGGGGGCCTTTGAATGCTTTGCGACCCGCCTGCCCGACCGCCGGCGCTGCGGCCCGGACGGCAAAAAAAGAAAAGGCAGCGGGCGCGCTTGCCCCGGCAAAGGGCCGGGCGGCGCGCCGCTGCTCTTTTTTTGCCCGCCGTTTGGCCGCCGTTTGGCCCGCCTTGGGAGCGCCGGCGTGCGGTTTTTTAATGCGCGGCGTGAGGGGCGAAAACGGGGGAGAGCTGCGCTCCTTTTACCGCCGCGGGGATTTTTGGCGCGGGGGTTTTGCGCAAGGGCGCGCGGCGGCTTTTTCCCGGCGCTTTTGTTCCCCCCTTTTCTTTATCCGCCCTTTCGTGAAAACCGGCGCGGGCGGAAAAAAACTCCCCCCGCCGCGGGCGGGGGGATTGCGGGGGGGCGGCGGGGCTGGTATAATCAGGGTGGCCGCCACGGCGGCGGTTACCGAAACAACACACAGCAGCGGCGAGGAGGAGCACAGGATGGCGGACTATTTTGATTTTGAACTGTACGGGGTCAAGCGGAAACTGCCCTATGTCAAGATCCGGGAGGATCTGGCACTGGCGAGCTTTGTGGTGGTCTCCGACGTGGAGCTGGTGCGGGCGGCGGCGCCGCATCTGGTCGAAAAGCTGCCGCCGGTCGACCTCCTGATGACCGCCGAGGCCAAGGGCATCTGCCTCGCCTACGAGATGAGCCGGCTGATGGACCTGCCCCGGTTCGTCGTGGCCCGCAAGAGCCGCAAGCCCTATATGCAGAACCCCCTCTCCCACAAGGTGGTCTCGATCACCACCCAGAAGGAGCAGACCCTCTATCTCGACGGCTGCGACGCCGAGCTGCTGCGGGGCAAGCGGGTCGCGCTGGTGGACGACGTGATCGCGACCGGCGAGTCGATCGCCGCGATCGAACAGCTGGCCAACGCCGCCGGCGCGCAGGTCGTCGCCCGGGCGGCCATCCTCGCCGAGCTGGACGCCGTCCACCGGGAGGATATCGTCTACCTAAAGGAGCATTTCGTCTTTCGCCCGAACCCAGACGGCAGCTATACCCCGCTGACCAGCGCCGCCGAGATGTGAGCGGCGCGCCGGGCGCGGAAAGCCGCTTTCCCGCGAAAAGCGGCAGGGCCGGCGGCGGCGAAAAAATCCCCCGCCCCCGCACCCCCGGGAAAACCCTGTGCAGCCCGGCAGCATCCGATACCTCGATGGACCCCACCCGCGCCCCCCCGGGAAAATGCGAGGGGCGCGGCCGGGGACAAAAACAGGCAAAAAACAGGCAAAAACAGGCAAAAAAAAAACAAAGGACAGGTGTGCCGGCGGGCGCCCTGTCCTTTGTTCTGCTTTTTC
>CALXBJ010000200.1 GCA_944386515.1 uncultured Pygmaiobacter sp. | reverse complement strand
TTTGCCGAGGTGCGGCGCAAGGAGGGAGAGGGGTTCACCCTCGTCTATCTCGGGGACGGGGAGAGCGATTTTACCCTCGAGCTGACCTGGATGCATGAGCGGAAAGAGCGGTATGACCTCGGCGAGGATGAGTTCCATCTCGCGGTGACGGTCGCGGACCTCGCCGCCGCCCACCGGCTGCACGAGGAGACGGGCTGTATCTGCTTTGAGAACCCGGCGATGGGGATCTACTTTATCGAGGATCCCGACGGGTATTGGATCGAGATCGTGCCGGAGAAGAAATAACAGAAATAACAAAAAGCGGAAGGCGGCGCCTTCCGCTTTTGTCTTTGCAGGGTCAGGTTGCCGACGCGAGGTTTTCCGCCAGCAGCGCGAGCAGCGCGTCCTGCCCCATACCGCCCTCGTAGTAGAAAAAGACCGCTTGCTTGCCCGCGCGGACAAAGAACCAGTTGATCTGCTGCCCCGGCTCGCCGCCCCATTGCAGCACCTCGTCAAAGCCCGGCACGGAAAGGGAGGTTTTGTCCTTCATCCAGTCGTATCGGTCAAGCATCTGCGAAAAGACCCATTTCGCGGCCTCCTCGCTGCGGCAGCTTGCCCGCTCAACCGAGAGCTGGACAATCGCGCCGTCAGGCGTCTTGGCCGACTCGTCGCTCTCATAGAACCAGTAGCCGGCAGGGGCGAGGATTGCCCGGAAGGTGTTGCTCTCCTGATAATGGGGCAGCGGGTAGTTGTAGTCGATGAGATCGGTGCCGTCGGTCTGGGCCAGCGTCAGCACCAGCTGGCCGGGCGCGGCATCGGCGACCGGCAGAAAGCTGATGCGGTCGATGCTGGAGGAAAACAGGTTTACCGCGATGATAATTGTGAGGCAGAGGAGGGAGGAGAGCGGCCGCGCGCGCAGCGTGATGCCGCGGGGGATCCTTGCCGTGTGGTCGACCGGCGGCAGGTGCTGCCACCGTTTTTGAAACAGCCAGCGGCCGTCCCGAATCAGGCCGGGCGGCATCACCAGCACACAGAGCAGGACCAGGACGAGATACAGCCAGCCCTGCAGGTCGGGCGGATAGCTGAGAAAGACCAGCGGCAGCACCGCAAGCATCACCAGCGAGAAGATCAGCGCAAGCCAGAAGTTTACCCGCCGCTGCCGGCGCAGGGCCGGCGCGAAGTCCTGCGGGTCGGTGTGCAGCTCCTCGGCGCCGCTGTCTGCCGCCGACGCAAAAAAGTGGATCTCCGACGCGGTGCCAAGATAGGTCCAGCCCGCCTCCTCATAAAAATGCCGCCGGTCCCAATCCGGCCCCTCCCGCTCGCCGGAGAGCATCGGCTCGGCCCGGTAGCGCATCGCGCAGGGCGCAGTGCGGACAAAACAGTCAAACCAGCTGCCGACGCTCTCGAGCACAAGGCCCTGCGCTGCCTGCTCTTCATAGTAGTGCTCCACCGCGCCGATCTGCTCAAGCATCAAACTCGGGTGCATCCGCCATTTGTGGCGCAGCTTTTGCTCATGTTCCATCCTGTGCCCCTCCTTTCATCCGGGCGAGATCCGCGAGCATCGAGCGCAGCCGCGCCGCCTCGGTATCCAGCGCCGCGCGGCCGGCCTCGGTCAGCGCATAGGTCTTGCGCCGCGCGTCCCGCTCGTCGACCCGGCAGATCAGACCGTCCTCTTCCAGCCGGGAGAGCGCCCCATACAAGGTGCCGGGGCCCATCTTCACCCGGCCGCCTGAGACCTCCCCGATTGCCTGCATCAGCCGGTAGCCGTGGCCCGGCTCGAGCAGTGCAAGCAGGATATAATACATCGCCTCGGTCATCGGCCCGCCGTCATAGCTCATCGGATCACCTCTTTCCCGGGGATAAAACTATTACGTTACGCGATATATCGTCTAACATAATAATATATCTAAGCGGCATTTGGGTCAAGAGGTTTAGCTTGCGCGGGGGGAACCGGCGCAAAAAATCGGCGGCCTGCCTAATCCAAAGGAGCGGATTTTGGGCAGGCCGCCGTTATAGCTGTTATAGGGGCAAAGGGAGTTTGGCCTTCCGGTGAATGTGTATAGCCGGAAAGAGAGGGTTATTCCGGCGCCTTCAGGCTCTCGACCATGCTGATCTGTTTGAGTTTGCGGTGCATCACCAGATTGACCAGAATCGAGAACAGCAGGGTCAGCAGTGCCGACCAGAGGTAGCTCAGCGGTTGAATCGTGCGGCCGAACATCACCGCATCGACCTCCACCGTGTAGATGACGAACATATGCAGATAGACCCCGAGCACCAGCCCGACAAGGGTGCCGATTACCGACAGCGCAATCGATTCGCGGTAGACATAGGCGTCGACCTCCCGGTCAAAAAAGCCCAGCACCTTGATGGTGGCGATCTCCTTTTCCCGCTCGGTAATATTGATGTTGGTCAGGTTGTACAGAACCACAAAGGCCAGCAGCCCCGCGCAGATGATGATGACCACCACAATGGTGTCGATCTTCTGCATCATATTGGAGAAGGTCGCCTTGAGGTCGGCGGTAAAGCTGACCCCGGACACACAGTCCAGCTCAAAAAGCTCGGCGCTCAGCGCGTCCCGGCTCTCCTGACTGTCCTCCTCCAGCAGCACCGCGATGCCGGTGTACTCCGGGCTTTCCCCGAACTGCTGGGTGTAGAGATCCTCGCAGAGATAGACATAGTTCTCGACATAGTTTTCCACCACGCCGGTGATGGTAAAGGTGCCGGTCTTTTTGTCCTTGTTCTGCAGTTCGATGGTGTCGCCGATCCCCTTGCCGGTGCGCTCGGACATCTTTTCGGTGATGATGATCCCGTCCGGGGAGAGGGTCACCGGTTCCCGCTCAAGCCGGGTGTGCAGGTCGACGATCTCACCGATCTTCTCCTCATCCTCCGGGACGAACAGATAGGTCTTAAAGGTGTCGCCGTCATAGGTGTTGGAGCTTTCCTCCTGATGTATTGCCATCCACTCGGTGGAGGCGCCGTCCAGCAGCCGAACCAGTGCCGGATCGTCGAGATCCTCCTCCTCCCGGATGCTGACCGTCAGGTTGTAGAGGAAGATGTCCCCGAACTGACGGTTGACAATGTCGCTGATCGAGTCGTGCAGGCCGAACCCTGTCACCAACAGCGCGGTGCAGCCCGAGATGCCGATCACCGTCATAAAGAACCGCTTTTTGTAGCGGAAGAGGTTGCGGGCGGTCACCTTGTAGGTGAAGGTGAGCCGCCGCCAAAAAAAGCCGATCCGCTCGAGCAGGATCCGCTTGCCCGGCTGCGGGGCACGGGGGCGCATCAGGTTGGCGGGCTGCTGGTGCAGCGCCGCCCAGCAGGCGTTCAGGGTGGCCCCCAGCGTGCAGAGCACCGCCGCGCCGCAGGCGATGGTCGACAGCAGCGGGTCAAACAGGCAGTACATCTTCGGCAGCCGGTACATCACCTCATAGGCGTTCCAGAGCACCGTGGGCAGCACGGTCAGCCCGACCGCCAGACCGGTGACCCCGCCGGACAGCGAGGCGGCCAAGGCGTAGATCACATACTTTGCCGCAATCGCGCCCTTGCCGTAGCCCAGCGCCTTCATGGTGCCGATCTGCAGCCGCTCGTCCTCCACCATCCGGGTCATGGTGGTCAGCACCACCAGCGCGGCGACGAGGAAGAAGAAGATCGGAAAAACCTTTGCCACCGCCTCGACCTTTTCGATGTTGGATTTAAAGGAGGCATAGCTCACATTCGTGTCGCGGCTGAGCAGATACCACTCGGGCAGCTCGAGATCGTCGATCTCAGCCTGCCCGTCCTCCAGCTCGGCCAGCGCGTCGGCCAGTTCAGCCTCGGCGTCCGCCTTCTGCTGCGCGTACTCCGCCTCGCCGTCTGCGAGCTCGGCGCGGCCGTCGTCGAGTTCGGCCTGCGCATCGGCAAGCTCGGCCTCGCCGCTTGCGATCTCGGCCCAGCCGCTCGCGATCTGGGCTCTGGCGGCGTCCAGCTGGCTGCGGGCGTAGGCCTCGCCGCTGGCGTACTCTTTCTCCCCCTCGGTCAGATACTGTTCGGTCGCGGCCAGCGTCTTTTCCCCCTCGGCGAGGGCGGCCTCGCCGGCGGCGATCTGCGGCTCGCCGGCCTCAATCGACTGGGAGAGGGATGCGATCTGGATATTCAGCGCTTCCAGCTGGCCGTAGGCCTGTGTGACCTGCTCGACCAGCGGGGTCACCACCTCGGCGGCGGCGTCAAACGCCGCCTTTGCGGAATCCCTGCCGTCGAGCGCGGCCTGCGCCCCGTCGGGGTCTGCCGCATACCACTCCTCATAGCTTGCGTATCCGCCGTTTGCGGCAAGAGCCTCCTCCGCCGCGAGATAGGCGGCCTCGAGCGCATCATAATTGGTCTGGGCCTTGGCCTGCTCCACCGCGGCCTCAAGCGCCGGGATCCCGGCCTCGAGCGCTGCGGCGTTCTGCTGCAGAACCGGCAGTGCGGCCTTGGCCTGCTCCAGCTGTGCGCGGAATTCCTCCAGCTCGGCGCGCTGTTCCTCCAGCTGTTGTTTGCCCGCCGCAAGCTGCGCCCAGCCGTCGTCCAGCTGCTTGCGGCTCTCGGCGAGCTGCGCGTTGGTGCTGGCCTCGTTTGCGGCGAGGGTCGCCTCGCCGCTGACCAGTTGGGCGCGCGCGTCCTCCAGCTCCCTGCGGCCGTCGTCCAGCTCCCGCTGGCCGTCCTCGAGCTCGGCCCAGCCGTCGTCCAGCTCTGCCCGCGCGTCGGCGAGCTTTTCCTCCGCCTCCGCCTTGGCATCGTTGTACTCGGCCCAGCCGTCATCCAGCTCGGCCTGCGCGTCGGCGCGGATCTCCGCAAGGCGGATCTCACAGCGGCCGTCGC
This sequence comes from uncultured Pygmaiobacter sp., assembly GCA_944386515.1. Lineage (GTDB taxonomy): Bacteria > Bacillota > Clostridia > Oscillospirales > Ruminococcaceae > Pygmaiobacter. The sequence goes on along the minus strand of CALXBJ010000200.1, from coordinate 25,948 downwards.
TGATCTCCTCGATCCGGTCGCTGACCGTCTCAATCAGATCCTCGTATGCCTCGCCGGGCGCCTCCAGCGCATCGGCGCCCTCCACCGCGAGGTAAAGGTCGGTGTAGACGTCGAGGTCAAAATTCTCATTGCGGACATACAGCACCATCCCCACCGAGCCGCTGCCCACGCTCGCAGGCTCCCGCTCGTAGGAGAAGTAATAGCTGCTCTCGACGACCCCGACCACCTCATAGGTCAGGCAGGAGAGGGTGTCGGAGGGGTCGTCCTTGTTGTCCGCCGATACGGTGAGCCGGTCCCCGATCTCGGCGGCGTTGCCGGCCAGTGCGCTGCCCGCCTCGACGACACATTCACCCGCTTTTTCCGGCAGCCGCCCCTCGACCAGCGTGAACTGGTTGAGCCAATCCTCGCGATCGGCCTCCAATTCGCCGTCCGGCAGGCTGTGGATCCGGGTGACCAGCGTATCCCCCGCCGGCGTATCCACCAGCAGGTCGGTGGAGTAGGCGGGCATCACGGCGCGGACCCCCCCGATCTCCCTTAGCGCTGCGAGATCGCTGTCGGTCACGCCCATCGTGCCGGTGACCCGCAGGTCGAACAAACGGGTCTGGTCAAAGTACAAATCGCCCGAGTAGCGCATATCCGGTGTCGAGGAGAGCAGCCCCGCGAGAAAGCCCACCCCCAGCGCGACGATTGCAAAGATCGCCCAAAAGCGGCTGGCGGTGGAACGGATGGTGCGGGTGATATTTTTTCGGAATGTCTTCTTCAAGGTTTACCACTCGATTTCTTCCACGGGGATAGGATGGGGGTTGACGTCATTGGCGATGGCCTTGCCGCTCTTGATCCGGATTACACGGTCGGCCATCGCGGTCAGGGCACTGTTGTGGGTGATGACGATGACGGTGCGCCCGGTGCTGCGGCAGGTGTCCTGCAGCAGGCCGAGGACCTGTTTGCCGGTCTTGTAGTCCAGCGCGCCGGTCGGCTCATCACAGAGCAAGATCTTGGGATTTTTGGCCAGCGCGCGGGCGATTGCGACCCGCTGCTGCTCGCCGCCGGACAGCTGTGCCGGGAAGTTGTTCATCCGGTCAGCCAGCCCAACCTGCGCCAATACCTCCCGCGCAGGGAGCGGGTCGCGGCAGATCTCACTGGCAAGCTCGACATTCTCCAGCGCGGTCAGGTTCTGTACCAGATTGTAAAACTGAAAGACGAAGCCCACGTCATACCGACGGTATGCGGTCAGCTGCTTTGGGGTATAGCTGCTGATGAGCGCGCCGTCCAGCAGGATCCGCCCGCCGTCGCAGCTGTCCATCCCGCCCAGCATATTCAGCACGGTGGTCTTGCCCGCGCCGGAGGGGCCGACAATCACGCAGAACTCCCCCTCCTCGACGAAGAAGCTGATCTCGTCCGCCGCGGTAATCCGTGTCTGGCCCATCTGATAATATTTGCACACCCGGTCAAAAAGGATGAAATGCTCCGCCACCCTGCCCGGCCCCCTTTGCAGCAAGTTAGGATTTTTGTTTTTCCCATTTTATCAGAAGATGCACAAAAAGAGAATGAACGAACGGTAAAAAAAGGCGAAATGATGAGATAATCAACGCTTTTGGGCGAAATTGTCGGGTCATCCGGCGCGGCGGTCCAAAATCCGGACAGAGGGAGGCAAAGGCCCCAGTATTCGCGCCGTTTCACGCGGGCAGGCCGATATAATGGTGGGACAAGCGGCCGGCTTTGCCGCAGGGAAAGGGGAGGTCGAAAATGGAGGAACGACTGCGCGCGCTGCATCTGGCCCAGAGCCTAAAGCGCGGATGGGAACAGGCTGCACCGCTGCTGCTGCAGCTGGCGGCGGCCGCCGCCGGGGCACTGGCCGGCGGGACCACCTTGCTGGGTTCGCTTGCCCCGTTTGGGGTGGCACTTGCGGCGGGGGTGCCGCAGCGCCTGCTGTTTGCCGTGACGGCGGGCGCGGTGGCGGGCAGTGCGGTCAGCCTGCCCTTTACGGCAAGCGGGCAGTATCTCACCGCCGTTTTGGCGGCGGCGGGGGTACGGCTTTTGCTCGCGCGGTCCTCCCGCAGGATAGAGCCGGCCGCCGCCGCTTCCTTGGCCGGCGCTGTCGTGCTGCTGGCGGCATCGGTTCTGATGTCGGTTCAGCTGGGCGGGGGACCGCTGCGGGTGCTGTGTGCGGTGGTGGAGGGGCTGCTGGCCATCGGGTTTGCGATGATGCTGTCCATCGCCCTTGACCCGCTGCTCGCCGGGCGCTCGCTCTGGGAGACGCCGCCGACGGTGCGGGGCGCCGCGGCGGTACTGCTTGCCGCCGCGGCGGCAGCGCTCTCCCGCCTGCCGTTGGGCGGTGCGAACCTCGGCGCGGTGCTGCTGGGAACCCTGCTCTTGGTGCTCGGCACATCGGAGCCCGGAGCGGCCGCGGCGGCGGGGATTGCCGGGGCGCTGGGGATCTATCTGCACCGGCCGGAGGACGGCTGGATGGGGCTGGGCCTTGCGGCGGCGGGCCTCGCCGCTGCGGCGTTCCGTGACAGGGGGCGCCCGGCGATGGCGGGATGCTACTTTGCGGCCTCCTGCACTGGGGTATTCGGCGCGCAGGAGCCCGTGCCCGCCCTCTGGTATCTCGCAGGTGCAGGCGGTTCGGCGGTGCTCTTCCTTCTGCTTCCCCAAAGGGTGCTGACGGCGTTTGCACGGCGGGGAAGAGAGGATGCCGTCAGCGGCGCAGCGCTCAGCGGCCAGCTGAGCGGCAGGCTGTATGCGCTCAGCGAGGCGCTCTGCCGGGTGGGCGCTACCGTCGATCAGGTTTGCAGCCGGCTGCCGGGCCCGCAGATCACCCTCAACGGGCTGTATGACAAGGTCGCTCAGGGTCCCTGCGCTGACTGTGCGGGTCGAATGCGCTGCTGGGTGGCGCGCTGCGGCGACACGCTGGACGGCCTGACCGCGGTGCGGGATCGGCTGAGCCGGGGCGAGCGGGTCGGCGCGGGGGATCTGCCTCGACCATTGGCGGACGGTTGCACCCGCCCGGCGGTTTTGGCCGGGGCGATCAACCGGTATTACGACGATTACCTCGCGCGGCGGGCGGCATCCGCCCGTACCGGGGCACTGCGCAGCGCGCTGACCGGGCAGTATGCGGCCCTCAGCGAGGCGCTCTGCCGGCTGGCGGGGGAGCTGTTTGAGGAGACCGCGCAGGACACCCGCCGCGCCCGGCGGGTGGAGGAGCTCTTCTGCTCCATCGGGCTGTCCCCGCTCGAGGTGCGGGCAGCGCTCACCCGGGACGGGCGCTGCCGGGTCAGCGTCCGTCTGCCGCGGGTCGCCCTGTCCGACACCGAACTGCGGGAGCTGTGTGCCGAGGTCTCAGCCTGCTGCGGGAGAAAATTGGCCTGCGGCAGCCAGACGGCCAAGGGCGCGGCCAGTTGGCTGGAATTTTGGGAGGCCGCCCCGCTCGAGCCGGAGTTCGGCTGCGCGGGACGGAGCGCCGGCGGCGAGGTATCGGCGGATGCGGTGCAGAGCTTCTGCGACGCGCGGGGGCGCGCGCATCTGCTGCTCTGTGACGGGATGGGCACCGGCAAGGCGGCAGCGGTGGACGGCGCGCTCGCGGCAACCCTCAGCCGGCAGCTGATCGATGCCGGCTTTGAGGGGGAGTCGGCGGCAAAGCTGGTCAATGTTGCGCTCTCCCTCAAAGGGGAGGATTCCGGCGCGGCGCTGGACCTGCTGAGCGCCGACCTCTACACCGGCCGCTGCGACATCTTCAAGGCCGGGGCTGCCCCTACCTATCTGGTGCGGGATGGGCGGGCCCTGTCTCTTGGCGGGGAGGGACTGCCGGTCGGCATCCTCGCCGGGGTGGTTGGCCGGACGGTGCGGGCTGCGCTCGGCGGCGGCGGTGTCGCGGTACTGGTCAGCGACGGAGCCGTCGCCGCAGGGGACGAGTGGCTGCTCGCCGAGCTGGAGCGCCTTGCCGATGCGCCGGCGCAGACCATTGCAGACACCCTGCTTGAGGGGGCGCTGCGCCGGCGCACCGGCCGCGCGGATGATGTCACGGTGGCGGTGCTGCGGCTGACCCGCCGCGGCTGAGGGAAAGGGCGCAAAACGCACGTTGAAGAAAGAGGACGGCGGATCTCCGGCACGGGGGTCCGCCGCTTTTTTGCTGCGGCAAATCGCTTTGCGGTACAGATGTGAAAGTTTTGGACCGCGGGTTGACAATTGCTTCTACAAGACGTAGAATATAATTACTACACAGTGTAGAACAAAGGAGAGGGGTGCTGCAGAATGTCGATACAGCTCAGCGGGGCACAGCAGGAGATCATGCGGGAGATCTGGGCGGCGGGTCGGCCGCTGACCTGTGAGGAGCTGCGCCAAAGGCTGGCGCGGGGACAGGAGTGGAAGACCACCACCGTCCTCACCTTTTTATCCCGCCTGACCGAGAAGGGGATGCTGACCGTGACAAAGCGGGGGCGGACAAACCTGTACGCCGCCCGGATCTCGGAGGCGGAATACCGCGGGGAGGAGAGCGCCCATTTTCTGGAACAGATGTACGGGGGCAGCGTCAAGCGGATGGTCGCCGCGCTCTGCGAGAGCGGGCGGATGGACCCCGGCGAACTGGAGGAGCTGCGCGGCTGGCTGGAGGAGCGCCGGCAGCGGGGCGAGGGGTGAGGGCGCTGTTTTTCGGCTGGCTGCTGCCTGCCACAGCAGCCGGCGGCGCGGCGACACTAGCGCTGGCGCTGTCATTCCCTCTGCTGCTGCGTCTGGGCCGGCCGGGGCTGCTGCGGGGGCTTTGCATAATGGCGCTGGCGCTGTTCTGGCTGCCGGCAGGGCTGTTTGGGGTCAGGGAAATCCAAAGCGGCGTTGTTGGCCGGGCCCTTCCCGGGCCGATTGCCGCGTCGCAGCAGTTTGCCGCACAGGCGGCGCAGCCGCTTATCGAGCGGGCACAGGCGAACGCTTCCGACACGCTACATACCGGTACGACGATGTCCGGAGCCCTGCCGGATTGGCGGGCGGTTATCAGTTGGATTTGGGTGTCGGTTGCCGCCGCGCTGCTCCTGTTCTTTGCGGCAGGATACCTGCGTTTTCTGTGCGTTCAGCTGCGCCGATCCCATCCGGTGACGGATACCGGCATCATCGGCAGCCTTGCGGCGGCAGCGGGACAGCTTGGCATCAAACCGGGGAAAAAGCTGCCGCAGCTGCGCATGGTTTTGAATGTGGGCGGCCCGGTGCTGGTCGGCGTGCTGCGGCCGGTGATCCTGCTGCCCGACGCCCCGCAGGAGGGAGAGTTGCTGCGCTGCGCACTCAGCCATGAGCTCTGCCACTGGAAGGCGGGGGATATCCTGCTCAAATGGCTGGCACTCGCAAGCGCGGCGGTTCACTGGTTCAACCCCGCGGCGTGGCTGCTGCTTGAGATGTTTGGCCGCAGCTGCGAGTATGCCTGTGATGCTGCGGCGGTCCGCGGTGCGGGAAGCGGCGGGCGGTTTGCCTATGCCAAGGCGCTTTTGGAGATGCACACCGTCTCCGTGCCGGGCGCAGCGAGCGGTTTTTCTGCGGCCGGCCGCAGTTTAAAAAGGAGGCTTGAGATGATCTTTGCACAGGAAAAGCATACCTGCCGGCATCGGCTCTTGGCAGCCTTAGCCGCTGTCTGCGTGGCCGCGGCAGGCGTGCTCTCCGGCTGTGCCGCCGCGCAGACCGGATCTTCACAGACGCGGTCGAGCTCGCTGCCCGTGACGGTGCTCACCGCCGAAGAGGCGGATGACGGGGCAAGGGAGCAGCAGCCGCTGATCTTTCCGATTGAGGAGGAATCGGACTGGTTGTCAAGAAAATATGTAAATAGCGAGCACACCGGTATTGATTTTGCGGCGAACTTTGGGACCCCAATCCTTGCCGCGGCGGACGGAACGGTGGCCGAGGTGCAGTATTCCAATGTCGGATACGGGATCCAGATTTTACTGGACCACAGGGATGGGCGTGAGACCCTTTACGGGCACTGCAGCGCGACTGCGGTGGAGGAGGGGCAGCAGGTAGAGCAGGGGCAGGTGATCGGTTATGTCGGGGCGACCGGCAATGCAACCGGTAACTTTTGCCATTTCGAGCTTCGGATCGACGGCGAGGCGGTCGACCCCGCCGAGGCGCTCGGCTTGATCGTAAAAAATGCGCAGCACCTCTCGGCGGAAGAGTTTACGCTGGACATGGTGATCCCGGTCGGCAACGGCGTTTATAAGGCGGTCGGCTGGGATCCGGATCGCTTTAACGAGCGGCTGGTGATTGCGGCGGACCCCACAGCCAGTGTCTATGCGCCGATGGAGGGGACAGTACAACAGACGGGATATGACCCGGCGGGCGGAAACTATGTCCAGCTGCTGCATCCGGACGGCAGCGTTTCCCGATATGAACATCTCGGTGAGGTGCTGGTAGAAGAAGGAGAGCAGCTCGCAAAAAACGAGCTGTTTGCCACCGTCGGCCGCAGCGGCGAGCCGGAGGCCGACACAAATCATCTGACCATCCTTGCTTGGCAGGACGGAGAGCCGGTGGATGCTGCGCAGTTTTTGATCTACGCTACCCGGTATGGCGTTTCCCCACTGCCCTAAAAAGTCAAAATGTGGTGAAATAAGAGGATAAAATGCCCGGAAAAAGAATTTTTCCGGGCATTTTATCCTAAAAAGTGGGGAAAAGACGACTATTTTCAGCCAGCCGCCCCGCAGAATTCGACATCCTTCCGCTTGACTTTGCCGCGGGCGATACTATAATAGAAAATATGCTTGGTTGCTCTGTGAGACCAAAGATTCATATGTCCTGAATTTTTTGGTGGGGTGAAGGGAAGAATTTATGGTATACGTCTGTGAAAAGTGCAAATTCGTCTTTGAGCGGCAGGGCGAGGTCACGAATTGCCCCGGCTGCGGCAGCGGCCATATCCGGCCCGCGGACGAGGCGGAGTGCCGCCAATACATAGAGGAGAGAAAACGCGCGCGCGGCTGAACGCGCACCGGATGGGAGGGGAAGCGGAAGGCTTCTCCTCCCGTTTTTTGTTGATCCGCCCGGACGCGGGCTGTGCCGGCCGAAGCGGTGCGGTGCGGACCGCGTCCGGGCCTCTTTTTGAGCGGGGAAAACACTCTCCTTTTTTGCGGCATCAGCTGTTTTCTGCGAATTTCTGCAAAATAATCCGCTTGTGCGGGGGCAAAGGCAATGCTAAAATAATGGCAGAACAAAATGCCCGCCCGCGCTGCGGGACGGGAATAAGGGGGACGTGAAGGATGAAGTATACCATCGGGATTGATCTTGGCGGCACCAACATCGTCGCGGGTCTTGTGGACGAGGAGTACCATCTGCTGGACAAGGCCGCGGTCAAGACGCAGGCGGAGAAGGGCTTTGAGTATATCACCGACAATATGGCAAAGCTGACCGCCACCCTGCTCGAGCGGGCGGGCCTTGAGAAGGCACAGGTCAGCAGCATCGGCATCGGCAGCCCCGGCGCGATGGACAAGGCCTCCGGCACCCTGATCTTCGCGGGCAATCTGGACTGGCACAATGTCCCGCTGGGGCCGACGGTTGCCGCAAAAACCGGCATCCGCACCCTGATTGCAAATGATGCCGACTGTGCCGCGCTGGGCGAGTTTGTCGCCGGTGCGGCAGCCGAGGATGAGTCGATGGCGCTCATCACCATCGGCACCGGGGTGGGCAGCGGGATTGTCTCCGGCGGGCATCTGTTCTCGCCGGCGGGCTCCTGCGCGCCGGAGCTGGGCCATGTCACCCTGATTGCCGGCGGTGAGCCCTGCACCTGCGGGCGGCGCGGCTGTGCGGAGGCATATCTCAGCTTTTCCGCGCTGATTCGGGACGCAAACCGCGCCGCAGATGCGGCGCCGGACAGTATGCTTGCCCTGCTGCGGGAAAAGGGGGAGAAGCTCAACGGCAAAAATATCTTTGACTGTGCCAAGTCGGGGGATCCCGCGGCAAAGGCGCTGGTAGACCGCTTCATCGAGCTGATGGGGGAGTTCCTCGGCAGTGTGGAGAACGCCTTCGGCGTGCGCGCGATCGTCATCGGCGGCGGCATCAGCAAGGAGGGCGACTGGTTCCGCCGCCGGCTGTACGATGCGATGCTGCCCAATGTCTTCGCGGGCGAGATGTATGCGCCCGCGCTGCGGATGGCGGCATTGGGCAACGACGCCGGTGTCATCGGCGCCGCGGCGCTCGAGCAGTATCAGTGAGGTGGATAAAGGACAACGGACAGAGGGCGGGCGGCCGGGCGGCTGCCCGCCCCTTTTTTGGCAAGAGCGGCTTTTTCCTTGGCCCACCGCGGGGCGGACAGGGCTTGTCCTGTCAATTTGCAGCGGGATGGAGTATCCTCAAAGGCAGAAACAGGATGGGAGGAAAAGCGGATGGACCAGTGCAGGATAGGGGAATTGATTCGGCAGCTGCGCAGGGAGCGGGGCCTGACACAGGAGGAGATGGCGGAGCGGTTTTGCGTTTCGAGCAGGACCGTCTCACGCTGGGAGACCGACAGAAACCTGCCGGACCTCGAGCTGCTGCTGGAGCTGGCCGATTTTTTTGAGGTGGATCTACAGGCGCTGCTCGCGGGGCGGCGCGCAGCGCGCGGCGCAGACCGGGCGGCGGCGGAGACGGCGCGCCGGGTCGCCGATTACAGCGGAGAGGAGAAACGACGGCTGCGGCGGCGGCTGCATCTGCTCTTTCTCACCGGTTTGGCCGCGGCGGGCGCCGCCATCGCCCTGTCTGCCGCCGGGCTGCGCCATCCCGCCGCGCGGTTTGCGGTTGGGTTTGGTCAGGGGATGGCCTTTGGGATGATGGCGGTCGGGGCGTTGATGACCAGCCGGCACGCCGATGCTGTGCGAAGGGCAAAGCGGCGGCTGCTGCACCGCGCAAAGGGGCAATAAAAACAAGACGGGGATGCCGGCAGCACTGCCGGCATCCCCGCTGTCATATCTGCTGTTTTTGCTCAGCCGGCCATGACCTCGCCGAGACGGCAAAGGAAGGCGTCCACATCCTCCTGCTTTGTCGCCCAGCTGCAGACCAGACGGACCGGCTGGAAGGCCTCATCCCCCGCGCCCCAAAGCTCAAAGCCGAACTCCTTAGCCAATGCCTCCTGTACCGCGCGGGGCAGGATCGGGAAGATCTGGTTTGTGGGGGACTCGGCGACAAACCGGCATCCCGCCGCGGCAAGCCCACCCCGCAGGCGGGCGGACATCGCGTTGGCGTGACGCGCGTTCTCGAAATACAGGCCGTTTTCCAGCAGGGTCTCAAACTGCAGCCCGATCAGCCAGCCCTTGGCCAGCATCCCGCCGCGCTGCTTCATAATATAGCGGAAGTCCGCCTTCAGCGCATCGTTGGTGATGACCAGCGCCTCCCCCATCAGCATCCCGTTTTTGGTGCCGCCAAGGTAGAACGCATCGGTCAGCTGTGCGAGGTCGGCGAGGGTCAGGTCGTTCTCGGCGCAGGTCAGCGCGCTGGCCAGCCGCGCGCCGTCAAGATAGAGATAAAGGCCCAGTTCATCACAGACCCTGCGCAGCTCGGTCAGCTCCGCCTTGGTGTAGATGGTGCCCAGCTCGGTCGAGTCGGAGACGAAGACCAGCTTGGGCTGGACCATATGCTCATCGGTGTGCTCTGCCGCGACGCGGCGCACCAGCTCGCCGGTCAGCTTGCCCTGCGGCGCATCGATGGTACAGACCTTGTGGCCTGCCGCCTCGATGCTGCCGGACTCGTGCACCGCGATATGGCCGGTCTGGGCCGCGATGGCCGCCTGATGGGGCCGCAGGAAGGCGGTCAGGCTGATGAGGTTGCAGGGGGTCCCGCCGACCAGAAAATGGACATCTGCCTTTGGGCAGCAGGCCAGCTCCCGGATTTTGGCCGCGGCCGCGGCACAGTGGGCATCCATGCCGTAGCCGGGGTTCTGGAGCAGGTTCTCGGCGGCCAGCGCCTGCAGGATCGCGGGGTGCGCCCCCTCGCTGTAATCGTTGTTAAAACAGATCATCTCGTTTCATCCTCTCCCAAAACAGAAATTCTTGTCTCGATTATACCATCCCCCGCGCCGGAAATGAAGCAGCGGGCAAATCTTTTCAAAATTTGCAGCAGAAAGCAGGCTGTGATACAATAATTGCAAATGTCCAATCAAGAAAACCGGCCTTTCCGGTCGCCGGTACCGCCCCCCCGGGGCGGATCTGTTACGCGCTGTCCGACGTCCGGATGCGCGCTGCGGCGGGCCGGCCTCAAAAACAGAAAAGGTGTGCAGCGTATGGATTACAGTTCCCTCAGCATTCGTCCCGAAATTGCCCGGGCCATCGAGAAGATGGGATTTACCGAGCTGACCGAGGTGCAGGAAAAAGCGATCCCCCCGATGATGGCCGGGCGGGATGTGGTGGGCAAGGCGCCGACCGGCACCGGCAAGACCTGCGCCTTTGGTATCCCCATCATTCAGGAGATCGACCCCGCGCTGGCAAAGCCGCAGGCGATGATCCTCTGCCCCACCCGGGAGCTCTGCCTGCAGATTGCGGAGGAGCTGTCGCATCTCGCAGAATTTTTGCCCGAGATCCGGATTGTCGCCCTCTACGGCGGGCAGCCGATTGAAAAGCAGATTCGCCGCCTGCGGGAGGGCGCGCAGATCCTTGTCGCGACCCCCGGGCGGATGCAGGACCACATGGATCACCGGACGGTGGATGTGCGGCAGATCTCGATCGCGGTCCTCGATGAGGCGGACGAGATGCTGGACATGGGCTTTTACCGCGATGTGATGAAGATCGTCGACCACCTTCCCGCCCGCAAGCACCTGCATATGTTTTCAGCCACCATCTCCCGCGAGGTGATGGACATCAGCTGGAAATATCAGAAGGACCCGCTCGAGATCACCGTTGACCCGGTGGAGGAGAGCGCGCCGAAGATCGACCAGTACAGCCTTTTGACCACCGGGCGGGGCAAGCTGGCCGACATGACCGAGATCATGATCCGCGGCGGCTACCGCCGGGCAATGGTCTTCTGCAACACCAAGTACGCCACCGAGGCGCTCTGCAACCAGCTGATCTCCCTTAACTTCAAGGCGGAGTGCCTCAACGGGGATATGCCGCAGGGGGAGCGCAACAAGATCATGGGCCGGTTCCGCTCGGGGGAGGTCGATGTGTTGGTCGCCACCGACGTTGCGGCGCGGGGTATCGACGTCTCGGATGTGCAGGTGGTCTTCAACTATGACCTGCCCCAGACCAACGAGTACTATCTTCACCGGATTGGACGCACCGGCCGGGCGAAGAAGGAGGGGGTCAGCTTTTTGCTCTACACCGCGGAGGACAAAAAGCGGGTGCGGGAGATGATCCGCTACACCCAGAGTGAGGTCACCGAGGTGCGGCTGCAGTTCGGCAAGCTGATAGAGGTCAAGCCCAACCCCTGGTCGAGCGGCGGCATCCAGATTTTGTACAGCAACTGAGAGGGGGTGCAGACAATGGAGGAATATGGTGCGCGCGCGCACGCGCTGTTCTGTGAGGGGTACAACTGTGCCCAGTCCACCTTTGCCGCCCTCTGCCCGCTGACCGGGATGGAGAAGCAGACCGCACTGCGGCTGGCAAGCGGACTCGGCGGCGGGGTGGCCCGCCAGCGGGAGGTCTGCGGCGCGGTGCTGGGGATGTCGATGGCGGCCGGCCTGCTGCGCGGATACGACGCGGCCGACGCCTATGAGGAGAAGACGGATACCTATGCAATGATCCAGCAGCTCTGCGCCGCGTTCAAGGAGGCGCACGGCAGCATCCTCTGCCGGGAGCTGCTCGGGCTGGAGAAGGCCGAGGGTACCCCTGTTCCCTCAAAGCGGACCGAGCAGTACTACCATGACCGGCGCTGTGCGGAGTACTGCAGCACCGCGGCGGATCTGCTGGCCCGCTGGCTAAAGGAGCATCCCGCGCAGCGCTGAAAAGGAGAGGGGCGGCTTTTGCGGCGGGGGGTGGGCAGACAACGCCTGCAGTGCTTCCCCAAAACGGCCCCGAAACGGCGAAAGCAGCAAAAAGGACCCGCAGGCCTTAGAGTGCCTGCGGGTCCTTTTTTGCTTGTTATAGCGGCGGCGATTGCCATGCCGAAGGGGCTGCGCTTATTTCTTGGCAGCGTCCTTCTTTGCGGTGCTCTTCTTTTCCGCCGGCTTCTCGGCCTTCTTGGCCTCGGTCTTTGCTTCGGCCGCCTTGGGGGCCTCCGCCTTCTTCGCGGGCGCGGCCTTGGCAGCGGACTTCTTCGGCTCCGCCTTGGGGGTCTCGGCCTTTTTCTCGGCGGCAGTTTCCGCCTTCGCGGCAGCGGCCTTGGGCGCGGCGGCCTTCTTGGCGGCCGGCTTCTTCGCAGCCGGCTTCTTGGCGGCGGGCTTCTTCTCCTCGGTCTTCACCTCAGCCCCCGCCTTGGCGGGCAGCTGCGCGATGCTCCACTTCTGGTTGTCGCCGTTGACGTCCTCCCAGATCTGGATGTGGGCGCCGTTGCAGGCGTCCATCCCGACGATGTCCAGACACTTGCCGCCGATCTTGGACTTGATCTTGTAATAGCCGTCCTCGGTCGGCTCAATCACCCAGAGCTGGTTGTCCGCGCCGACAAAATCCCACTGATGGACCCAGGCGCCGTCCTGCGTGCCGCCGACAGTGATGTCGACCGCCTTCTCGGAATGGCGGCAGATCAGCTTGTAAAAGCCGTCGCCCGCCTTGAGGATCTTCCACTGCTGGCTCTCGGCGCCGGCGTTGTCCCACAGCTGGATCGCACCGCCGTTCTCCAGACCAAAGTCCGCAACCTCCAGCACCCGGCCGGTGGTCTTGGCCGCGATGGTGTAATATCTATTGGAAACAAATTCGTTTTTTGCCATTTTTGCAACACTCCTTCTTTCCTGACTATATACTAAATAAGGAGGGACAGTCAAGAAAGAGCGGCATACTTTTGGCGGTTTGCATAAGCAGGAAAAACCGCGCAGCCGGGATTTGTACAGATGGGCAATGCGAAAAAGGTCGAGGCTTCCGTCCGCCGCAGCGGCTTAAAAGTGTCCGCCGCCCCGCTCGGCATAAAAGAGGTACTGCTGCGCGATGCCGGCGTATTGCCTTGCGCAGCGCGGCATTCCCCGGGGGAACAGGCGGGCCATCGCCCGCTTCATCCAGACATCCATCGGGCAGACCTCGGCGCGTCCAAGCCCGTACAAAAGCACGCAGTCGGCGACCTTGGGCCCCACACCGCGGGTCTCTATCAGGACGGCGCGGGCCTCACCGGTCGGCATCCGGGCGAGCAGAACGGGGTCGAGCCGGCCGTCTGCGGTCCGCCGGGCGGCATCCAGCAGATATCCCGCCCGCCAGCCCGCCCGCAGAAAGGCGAGATCCTCCACCTCCAGCGACGCCAGCGCCTGCGGGGTGGGAAAGGCGTAGCCCACTTCTGCGAGCGGTTCCCCCAGACCCTCGCAGAGCCGCTCGACGATCCCGCGGATGCGGGGAATATTGTTGTTTTGACTGATGATAAAGCTCAAGAGCACCTCAAAAAAATCCTGATGCAGCACCCGGATGCCCGGCGCGCAGTCGATTGCCGCGGCCAGCCGGCGGCTGCGGCGCAGCTGCTGCTGAATCGCGCGGTAATCCTCGTCCAGCGCAAAGTAATGCAGGAAGAAGGGGACCTCCTCCTCCGATAAGCAGCCCTGCAGCCGCACCTCGCCCTGCGCCATCCGCAGCCGCAGCGCCCGCCCGCGCACAATGCCAAAAAAGCTGCCGTCCTCCTCCTGCCTCCAGCGGAAGCACTGGCCGCAGAACAGGGTTTTTGCGGGATCAAACGGCCCGTCCGGCGACACGGCCAGCAGCCCGTCCCGATAGCTCCAATCCATGCTGTTTGCCTCCTCTGCCCGCAGTGTAACAGCGGGTGTTTTTCAGTATAGCACACAGCGGCGCCAAAACCCAATTGTAAAATTTGTGTGAACAATAAAACTTCTGTCGATTTTCGGCGAAAAAAACAGCACAATTACCATCTTGACAAACGAATCTAAACGGAGGGTTTTGTGAAGAGCTTTCAACAGCGTGTTGAAAACATTGTTAAAAACCCGGCTTCAACAGGGAATTTTTGGCCCTAAACCGCCTTTTGTCCACATTATCAACAGGGTTTTCAACAATTGACCGGGTGCCGCGGGGTTGAAAAGGGACAACAACTGTTTGTATAATCGCAAAAAATGGGGGCAAAAAATTGAGTCTTGACAAATTTTAACTTGTGAATACCGCCCCAAAAACAGGTGAATAACCGGACCCTGCGCGGCCCATACTCCGGCTGAAAGGGAGGGATCGGGATGAAAGGGGTCAACAAGCGAGTGATCGAGATCAACGAACCGGACAGCGAATACATCGAGAAGGTGCTGGTCTTTCTCCGGCAGAAGGACGGGCACATCAATGTCGCGCGTGCCCGCAAGGAGGCGGAGGGGTATGTCAGTACGCTGGTGTGCTGGCGCAGGCTGCCGCTGCGGATGCCCGCGCCGCGGTGGATTGCCGCCGGCGCACTGGCGCTGGCGGGTCTGGTATGGCTGCTGCTGGCGCTGTTTTGAGCGGCAGCTTCTCCCCGGCTTCTGACCGCGCGAGCTATGCGATGTCTGAGGGTCGGGGAGGGATGTCGATATCCGCCGCAGAGTGCCCCGCCGTCCCGATGGCTGCGGCGGGGCGATTTTTTGAGAATTTTGGCCGTTTGGATGTGGAACGGTGGAAATACCGGGCAAAAGTTGCTATAATCTGATATATATGCCCGGCTGCGGCGGCAAGGGGCCGCCTGCCGGCAGGAGGTACTGATGAAACAGGAAGAGAGCAGAATCGTATACGGAAAAAATGCGGTGACCGAGCTGCTGAAGAGCGGGGTTGGGGTGGACACCGTTTACCTCTCAGAGGGGATGGCCCCGGCGGTCGCCTCCTACTATATCGCCCTCGCGCGCGAGGCCGGCGCAGTGGTCAAGAAGGTACATACCGCAAAGCTGCGCGCGCTGTGCGGCAGCGAATCCCATCAGGGGGTGGCCGCGTTTGCCGGTGAGGTGGAATATGCCACGGTGGAGCAGCTGCTTGCCGTCGCGGCGCAGCGGGGGGAGGACCCCTTCCTGCTGCTCGCCGACGGGGTGGAGGATCCGCATAACCTCGGGGCGATCATCCGCACCGCGCTGCTTACGGGGGTGCATGGTCTGGTAATCCCAAAGCGCGGGGGCGCGCAGGTCACCGCCACGGTGGCCAAGACCTCGGCGGGGGCAAGCAGCCTGCTGCCGATTGCCCGGGTGGCGAATATCGGGGAGACGGTCCGCCGGCTGAAGGAGCAGAACATCTTTGTCTATGCGGCCGATATGGCGGGCGAGCGGATGGACCGCCAAAACCTCACCGGACCCATCGCGCTGGTGATGGGCAGTGAGGGCAAGGGGGTATCGCCCTTGGTCAAGCGGCTATGCGACGGGCTGGTCAGCCTGCCGATGAGCCCGCACCGCGCGGGGGTGGATAGCCTGAATGTCTCGGTCGCGGCCGGGGTTTTGATGTATGAGGTGCTGCGCCAGCGTGGTGCGGCCGCTGACAAATAGTCAAGCGGGAGAGGAAGGTCCGGATGGAACACAAGAATGACAATATTGACGAGATCCTCAGCCAGCTGAAGTCCGGCCGGCCGAAAGAGGGCACCGCAGTGGGCGGTGACGCGGTGGACGAGATCCTCAGCAGCCTTGGCATAGAGCCGGCCAAAAGCGGCGGGAGAAAGCCGGTTTCGGCGGCAAAGCAGCAGGCGGAAAAGCCGGCGCGGGAACCGGCGGCTCAGCCCGCTGCACCGGCGCAGAAAAGTGCGGCGCCGGCACCGAAAAAAGAGCAGGAGCCGCAGGTCCGCAAGGCGTCGGCCGAACCGCAGAAAAAGCCGAGTGAGCCGGTGCGGGAGCAGCCGAAGGAGCGGCCTGCCCAGCCCGCCCCAAAGGCGGCCAAAGAGGTTGAATACATCCGGCCCGACCCGGCGCCGCTGGCCGATGAGGGGGAGTTTGTCCGCCCCTCGCCGGACATCTTCAGCGGGGAGCGGCTGGACCGCCTGAACCGGCGGGCGGAGGAGATGATCGACGACCAGTTCTACGAGTTTTTCACCCATTCGGTGGTGGTGGATCAGGCGGAGCTGGACCGGAGAATGAAGGAGGAGCGCCGCCGCAAGCGCAAGGAGCGGCGCGGCTTTTCGATTTTCGGCCGGCGCGGCAGGGAGCAGGAGGAAACCCCGCAGCCGGAGGCGCCGCGGGAGGAGGCGGCCCCGCAGCAGGACGCCGAGCTGCCGGATGATATCTTTGCCTCTGCCGCCGCCCCGTCGCCGGCCCGGCCCAAGGCGGAGGGGATCGATGCCGATGTCTTTGCCCGGGCAAAGCAGCGGCGCGCACAGGCCGAGGCGGCGCTCGGCGCAGCCGCGCGGGAGCCTGTGGAGGAAGAGGCAAAAGCGCCGCTGCCCGCGCAGGAGAATCTGCCCGCACAGCCGCAGCAGAAGGCGGTACAGCCGCAGCCGGAAAAGGAGCAGAACGCAGCTGATACGGAGGCGGTGCAAAAGCAGTCCGCCGAGCCGGCAAAGGCGCCGGCAGAGGCGCAGCCGCCGCGTATGCCGGAGGCGGCATCGGAGAGCGGCGCGGAGGAATCCGCCCGGCTGTGCTCTGCGCCCGAACAGGGTTCCCCCGCTGCGGAAGAGATGCCGGGCCGGTCTCCGGACGAGGAGGTCCCGGCACAGGAGGCGCCTCAGCCGGAGCCGCAGCTTGAGAGCAGGCCCTTTGACCCGATGGGCATCGGCGGGCGCCCCGCCGATGAAGAGGAGGGGGATACCACCGAATTTGAGATTGGCGGGCCGGAGGAGGATGAGGAGGACGAGGAGCCGATTGAGGACTACGACTCCCCCTCGGACGCGCCTGCGGTGCAGGAGGACCTGCGCAGCCTGCGGACCAGCCTCAATCTGCGGCTGGTGGTAACCCTGCTGCTGGGGGCGCTGGGGCTTTACCTCTCGCTCACATCTGGAATTTCCGCGCTGCCCAGCCTGCCGATGCTGGATCCGCAGGCACAGCCGCTCTTCTTCCTCGGGGCGAATGCGGTGATGCTGCTCCTCGCGATGGTGGTCAACTACAATACCATCGCCAGCGGGCTCTCTTCCCTCTGGTCGACTCCAAGCCCCGACCTGCTCGCATCGCTGGCATCCATTGCATCGCTGATCCAGTGCGGTGTCCTGATGACCGACCCGCAGCAGTTTGCCGCTTCGGGATACACCCTGTTTTCCGGGGTGGCGATCCTCTGCCTTGCCGGCAACACCTTTGGCAAATGTATCACCGCCCGGATGGTCTCGGAGAATTTTGAAATGGCCAGCGCCGGGTTTGACCATGCGGCCGCCTACCAGATCACCGACCCCGAACTGCTCAAAAAGGTCACCGCCGGTCTGGGTGAGCCGCAGCCCCATCTGCTGGTCAGCCGCCCGACCGCACTGGTGCGGGGTTTCCTGCGCCAGAGCTTTTCTGAGCACCGCAGCGACCGCTCGGCAAAATGGCTGGGCATCGCGGCCCTTGCGGGCGGTATCGGCTGCGCGGCGATTGCGGCGGTCTTTACCCAAAACCTCTACACCGCAATCTCCTGCTTTGCCGGCGCATTGGCGCTGGCGGCGCCGCTCTCCTCAACGCTGGTGGGGGCAATCCCCGCCGGGCTGATGCAGGCCAGCGCCGCCCGGGTGGGGGCGGTGGTCCCCGGCCCCAGCGCGGTGGAAAACCTGCGCAGCACCAATGTCGTGCTGGTGGGTGCGCGGGACCTCTTCCCGCCCGCCACGGTGCGGCTGCGGGGAATCAAGACCTTCCAAAAAGAGCGGATCGACCTTGCCATCCTCTACGCGGCCAGTATCTTGGTCGAGGGCTGCGATACCCTGCGGGATATCTTCCTCGGGGTGGTCGAGGGCAAGCGGGATATGCTCTTTCCGGTTGAGAATCTGGTCAGTGAGATCGGTTTGGGCTTCATGGGCTGGATCGACAACAACCGGGTTATCATCGGCAGCCGTGAGATGATGACCCGCCACGGGATCGAGATCCCCTCGATGGACTATGAGAGCCGCTATACCGGCGAGGACAAGCTGCCGATCTACCTCGCGGTCTCCGGGCGGCTGTTCGGGATGTTCCTTGTCAGCTACGGCCCGGACGAGGAGATGGCCGAGACGGTGGAGGATCTGCGCCGTGCCGGCATCTCGCTGCTGGTGCGCTCCACCGATTTCAATGTCACCCGCGAGTTGATTGCAGACTGCTACGGCATCAGCCCCGACAGTGTGAAGGTCCTCAGCGCGGAGGAGCTTACCGCGCTGACCCCCTCCCTCTCCTATCTGCCCGAGAGCGAGGGCGTCATGACCCACATCGGCAGCTTCTCCTCCTTTATCGGCGGGCTGCGGGCGGCCAGCGCGGCAGCCGGCGCCGAAAAGGCCGCGGCTGTGCTGCAGGCGGTGTCGGTGGTGCTTGGCCTTGTGCTGGGCCTGCTGCTGGCGGTTACCACCGGGCTGGGCAGCCTGTCTGCCCTTGCGGTGCTGCTCTACCACTGCGCCTGGCTGATCTTGATCGTCGCGGTGCCGCTGCTGCGCAGGTATTGACCCGCGCGCCGGAATCCTGAAAAAAGAGCGCTTTGTCCCCGGAAAATTGGCTTTTGCCAAACGGGGGGCACGGCGCTCTTTCTTTGCGTGTTTTGATGCGGCGGCGGTCTATATGCAGGGACGCCGAAGCCTGCTGAGCGCGCTTTTTCAATTTCCTGCCATGCGAAAAAGAAGGGGAAAATCTGTTCCAAAGCACTGCTTTTTGCAAACATCCTTGTATGTTTTTCACAAAGATTTGACGGTGAATTCTCCTATCTGTCGGTCGTTATTTACAGAAATTCGCTTTTCAATCTCCCCGCGATGTGTTAAAATTTTGGTATGGTTTCGTGACGGCACGCACGATTAGGTGTGATTGCCAATCTTGTTAAGGGGGCTTTGAGAGTATGAGCTTTACGAAGGAGAACATCCGCAACCTGCTTGTAGCCGGCCACGGCGGCTCGGGCAAGACCAGCCTTGTGGAGGCGCTTGTCTATTACACCAAGGGCAGCGATCGTCTGGGCCGCACCGACGACGGCAACACCATCTGTGATTTCGAGCCTGAGGAGATTCGCCGCAAGGCCTCTCTCTCACTGGCGCTGGCCAGCGCGGAGTACAGCGGCACCAAACTGAACCTGATTGACGTGCCCGGCCTGTTTGACTTTGAGCTTGGCCTGTATGAGGGTATGCCCGCCGCGGATGGCGTGGTGATCTGCATCTCGGCCCGCGACGGCCTTGAGGTCGGCAGCAAGAAGGCGTATAAGATGGCCCACAACGCCGGCAAGCCGGCGATGTTCTATGTCTCCAAGATCGATGTCGAGAACGCGGATTTTTACAAGGTTTTCGAGGAGCTGAAAAGCGAGTTCGGCCCCTCGGTCTGCCCGGTTGTCGTACCGGTAGAGCAGGCCGGCGGCCGCATCTATATCAACCTGATTAAGATGGAGGCGTACAGCTATGTCAACGGTGCGCCCCACACCGTGCCGATGCCCAGCTTCGGCCACCGTCTGGACGGTCTGGTCGAGGCGATGAGCGAGGCGGTCGCCGAGACCGATGAGGAGCTGATGGAGAAGTTCTTCTCGGGCGAGGCCTTCACGCAGGAGGAGCTGCAGCGCGGGGTCAAGGCCGGAATCAAGGCCGGCAGCATTACCCCTGTTTTCTGCGGCAGCTCGACCAAGCTGGACTGCATCGACGCGATGCTCCACTATATGAAGCATCTCATGCCCTCCCCGGCGGAGGCCGCGCCGCTGGTCGGTGAGAACGCCGACGGCGAGCCGGTGGAGCTTGCCTGTGATGAGGCGGGCCCGCTGGAGGTGTATGTCTTTAAAACGGTCGCCGACCCGTTTGTCGGCAAGTTGAGCTATGTCAAGGTCCTCTCGGGCGTTCTCAAGCCGGATTCCGCGGTGGTCAACAGCCGCACCGGTGAGAGCGAGCGGCTGGGCAAGCTGCTCTTCCTGCAGGGCAAAAAGCAGCTGGATGCCGCAGCAATCAGCGCCGGCGATATCGGCGCGGTCACCAAGCTGGCCGCCACCCGCACCGGCGACACCCTCTGCGCGCCGGGCAAGGTCTTCAAGGCGCCTGCGCCGGTCTTCCCCGTGCCGACCTATTCGATGGCCCTCAAGGTCAAGCAGAAGGGGGACGAGGGCAAGATCTCGGGTGCGCTGACCCGCTTGATGGAGGAGGACTGCACCCTTTCGTACCAGATGAATACCGAGACGCTGCAGCAGGTCATCTCCGGCCTGGGCGAGCAGCATCTGGACACGGTGGTCAGCAAGCTGAAATCCAAGTTCGGTGTGGAGGTTGAGCTGACCCCGCCGCGGATCCCCTACCGTGAGAGCCTGCGCAAGAAGGTCAAAAAGCAGGGGCGCCACAAGAAGCAGTCGGGCGGGCACGGCCAGTTCGGCGATGTGTGGATCGAGTTTGAGCCGACCGATTCGGAGGAATTGGTCTTTGAGGAAAATGTCTTCGGCGGCGCAGTGCCCAAGAACTTCTTCCCCGCGGTGGAGAAGGGCCTGCAGGAGGCAGTCGCGCACGGTGTGCTGGCAGGCTATCCGATGGTTGGCCTGAAGGCCACGCTGGTGGATGGTTCCTATCACCCGGTCGATTCCAATGAGCAGTCCTTCCGGATGGCGGCGAAGCTGGCCTACAAGGCGGCGATGCCGGAGGCCGGGCCGGTCCTGCTGGAGCCGATCGGCGCGCTGGCGGCGGTTGTGCCGGACAGTAACACCGGTGATGTCATGGGCGAGATCAACAAGCGCCGCGGCCGTGTCATGGGTATGAGCGGCAACGGTGACGGGATGCAGCTGATTGAGGCGGAGGTCCCGATGAGCGAGATGCACGACTTCACCACCTTTATCCGCAGCCTGACCCGTGGTCAGGGTTCCTTCACCTTTAACTTTGTGCGTTACGAGCAGCTGCCTTCCCAGCTGGAGGGCAAGGTCATCGAGGAGGCCAAGAAGTTCATGGATCGCTCCTCCGACGAGGACTGATGCTGCATCCGGCCTGTGCCGCATTATGGCGCAGCGCCCTATCAACATTGCTTTCCCCTTTTCTCATACTCCTCTCTTAACAGCCGTGGGGCCTCTTCGGAAACGAAGAGGCCCTGCGGCTGTTTTGGGGAAGAACACTCTGGACCGCGGCGCAGCGGGGGGGAGAATGCGAAAACAGAGGGACTGTCCATCCAAAAAATGTGCGGCATTTTTGGGAAAACGGCCGCCCGCGTGGGCGATAAAACGGCACAAAGGGGAGGATATCCGCGGCTGCTGCGGCATATACTGAAACAGGTCTTCTGCCGCAGCGCGGCAGGGCGCGCGAGGGGCCGGCGGAAGGGGCGCGGGGACTTGACTTTATTCGCCTGTTATACTATAATACAACGTATTGTTTAACCGGGCGGGGCCAGCACTCTTCCCGGTCTTTCGCGTATTATGCGGGCGCGGCCGAGGCGGCGCCGAAAAAAAGGAGATAGGATCGTGAACAACAAAGAAAAGGTGGTTACCCCGGAAGGCCTCAAGGCGCTGGAAGATGAGCTGGAAGAGCTCAAGACGGTCAAACGCAAGGAGGTCGCCGAGAAGATCAAGGTTGCCCGCGGTTTCGGGGATCTTTCGGAGAACAGCGAATACGACGAGGCAAAAAATGAGCAGGGCCTGATTGAGAGCCGGATCATCTTTTTGGAGAAGATGCTCAAGAATGTCCGGGTGCTGGATCACAGCGAACTGACCAATGATGAGGTCATGGTCGGCAGCAAGGTCAAGGTCAAGGACGAGGACGGCGAGATTGAGGAATACAGCATCGTCGGCTCAACCGAGGTGGATCCGCTTGAGGGCAAGATCTCGGATGAGAGCGCGGTCGGCAAGGGCCTGATTGGCCGCCGGGTCGGCGAGGTGGCGGAGATCACGGTCCCCAGCGGCGCCGTGGTTCGCTACGAGGTGCTGGAGATCTCTGCCGCGCGGTGATGCGAGAGAATTTGGCAGTCAGGGGCGGCGCTGCCGCCCCTGTTTTTTGACCTAAAAAAGGACAACCCCACAAGCTGCAAGGAGGCGCGTATGGAGGAGAAGGAAGTCAGACAGGCCGCAAACGCGGCGCAGAATCATCAGGGCGGCAAGAAGGCGGATGCAGCGCCGATGACCGAGGCGGCATACAGCGAGCTGCTTCAGATTCGGCGGGACAAGCTCGCCGCGCTGCGGGCGGACGGGGCGGATCCCTTTGTGCAGACCAGCTATCCGGTTGACGCCCATGCGGCCGAGATCAAGGCGCAGTTTGCCGATGCGGGCGAAGGTGAGACCGGCAAAACGGTTTCGATTGCGGGCCGTCTGATGAGCAAGCGGATTATGGGCAAGGCCAGCTTTGCCGAGCTGCGGGACGGCTCTGGGGATATCCAGATCTATCTGCGGCGGGACGTCATGGGGGAGGAACCCTATGCCGCCTATAAGAAATACGATATCGGGGACATCGTCGGGGTCACCGGCGAGGTCTTCCGCACCAAGATGGGGGAGCTTTCGGTCAAGGTACACAAGATCACCCTGCTGTCCAAGTCGCTGCTGCCGCTGCCCGAAAAGTTCCACGGCCTCAAGGACCGCGAGGCGCGCTATCGCCAGCGGTATGTTGACCTTATCGTCAACCCCGAGGTCAAGGAGACCTTTGTGCGCCGCAGCCTGATCCTGCGGGAGCTGCGCGCCTTCCTTGACGGCAAGGGCTTCCTCGAGGTGGATACCCCGATCCTGACCCCGTTTGAGATCGGCGCGGCCGCCCGCCCCTTCCTCACCCACCACAACACGCTGGATATGGACATGGTGCTGCGCATCGAGACCGAGCTGTATCTCAAGCGGCTGATTGTCGGCGGGATGGAGCGGGTCTATGAGGTTGGTCGGATCTTCCGCAACGAGGGCATGGACCCCAAGCACAACCCCGAGTTCACCACCATCGAGCTGTATCAGGCCTTCACCGATTACCACGGGATGATGGATCTGGTGGAGGAGATGATGAAGACGGTCGCAGAGAAGGTCTGCGGCACCCTCACCGTCCCCTATCAGGGCAACCAGATCGACCTGTCCCATTGGGAGCGGATGACGATGGTCGAGGCGGTCAAGAAGTATTCCGGCGTCGATTTTGCCGCCGTCTCCTCCGATGAGGAGGCCATTGCGCTGGCAAAGCAGCACCATGTCGAGCTGCCCGAGCTGCCCACCAAGGGCGCGATCCTCGCCGAGTTCTTCGACGCCTTTGTCGAGGACAAGCTGATCCAGCCCACCTTTATCTACGACTACCCGGTAGAGATCAGCCCGCTGGCCAAGCGCAAGCCGGATGACCCCGCGTTTACCGAGCGGTTTGAGTACTTCATCAATGCCACCGAGTTCGGCAATGCGTTCAGCGAGCTGAACGACCCCATCGATCAGAAGGCAAGATTTGAGCGGCAGGTCGCCGAGCGCAAGAAGCTGGACCCGAACAGCCGGGCGCAGGTCGATTATGACTATGTCACCGCGCTGGAGTACGGCCTGCCCCCGACGGGCGGCCTCGGCTTTGGGGTGGACCGGCTGGTCATGCTGCTGACCGATTCCGACTCGATCCGGGACGTCCTGCTCTTCCCCACGATGCGCCCGATTGAAGACGGCAAAAAGGCGGCGGAGCCGGTGGCGAAAAAGGCGGAGGCTGTGCCCGCGGCAGAGGCTGCTGTGGCCGCCGCGCCGACCGCGGCTGCACCGATTGACTTCTCGAAGGTTGAGATTGAGCCGCTGTTTAGTGAGTTCGTCGATTTCGACACCTTTTCCAAGTCGGACTTCCGTGCGGTCAAGGTCAAGGCCTGCGAGGCGGTAAAGAAGAGCAAGAAGCTGCTGCAGTTCACCCTTGATGATGGCACCGGCACCGACCGGGTGATCCTCAGCGGGATCCATGCCTACTATGAGCCGGAGCAGCTGGTCGGCAAGACCCTGATTGCAATCACCAACCTGCCGCCGCGTGCGATGATGGGCATCGAGTCCTGCGGGATGCTGCTCAGTGCAATCCACACGGAGGAGGGGGAGGAAAAGCTCCACCTGCTGATGGTGGACGATGCTATCCCCGCCGGCGCAAAGCTGTATTGATTAAAGACAGAACCAAAGACAGGGCCGGGGCGCCAAGGCGCCCCGGCCCTGTCTTTGTGCGGGAGAGCTTGAAAAAAAGCGCGGTTCATGGTATCCTTTTCTCCGTAGCCGCCAGCGCGGCGGTCTGCAGAAAGAGGAGAGACGCTATGAAGATTCTTGCAGTGGATTACGGCGATACCCGCACCGGCCTTGCGATGTGCGACAGGACGGAATTTTTAGCCTCGCCGATTGGGATCATTACCGAAAAATCGATGCCCAAGGTGGCGGAGAAGATCGTCTACGCCGCACGGGAATATGAAGCCGAGATGATTGTCATCGGGCTGCCGCTGAATATGGACGGCTCTGAGGGGCCGCGGGCGGAAAAGACCCGCAAGCTGGCCGGGATTCTGCACACATTGCTGCCGCTGCCGATTGAGCTGTGGGATGAGCGCAGCAGCACCATCAGTGCGGCGAACATCCTCTCGGACAACAACACCTTCGGCAAAAAGCGCAAGGAGGTTCTGGATGCGGTGGCTGCCACCGTGATCCTCGAGAGCTATATGGCCTTCCGCGCGAACCAGAAAAAGCGGGAGAATTGATTTTTCAACGGAGAGGGATGGGGAAACAATGGAACACACGCTGACCCTGCGCGCAGCGGAGGAAAAGGATGTTGGGCTGGTGCTTTCCCTCATTCGGGAACTGGCCGAATACGAGAAGATGTCCGACCAGGTCATCGCCACCGAAGAGGGGTTGCGCGCGTCGATGTTTGAGCGCCGGGTCTGCGAGGCGATCTTGGCGGAGGAGGATGGCGAGCCGGTCGGCTTTGCGCTGTTCTTCTACAATTTTTCCACCTTTATCGGCCATGAGGGGCTGTACCTTGAGGATCTGTTTGTCCGCCCGGCCTATCGGGGACGCGGCTACGGCAAGGCGCTGTTTCAGGCACTGGCTCGCCGGGCGAAGGAGCGAAACTGCGGCCGGTTTGAGTGGAGCTGTCTGGATTGGAATACCCCGTCTATTGGGTTTTACCGCTCGATGGGCGCCGTCGCGATGGACGAGTGGACCGTTTACCGTCTCGACCGCGCGGGGATTGACGCGCTGGCCGGCAGGTGAACGGGGATCCGGAGGAATGGGGCGCCTTGCCGCGGAAAGCGGTTGGGGGCGCCCTGATCTGCAAAGAGCAAAAAACAGCGGACTGAAAGATTATTTTGCGCGAAGAGGAAAAACGGCTTGACATCCGGGCAAAATCTATGATAAGATATATAAGCGCCGATTTGAGGAAAGGTGTCCGAGCGGTTTAAGGAGCCGGTCTTGAAAACCGGTGACCCGAAAGGGCCCGTGGGTTCGAATCCCACCCTTTCCGCCAAGGATATTTCACATTGGTGTTCAAAATAGAATAGATTAGATTCCTTTGATCGCAGTTTGGAGAAGTACTCAAGCTGGTCGAAGAGGCGCCCCTGCTAAGGGCGTAGGCCGGGAAACCGGCGCGAGGGTTCGAATCCCTCCTTCTCCGCCAAAATAAGCCATCGCAGAAAAAGCGGTGGCTTATTTTTTATGCAACCGAGAAGGAGGGATTCGAACAAAGCGCTCCCGCGAGCGCGAGCCGGCAGGCGAAGCGGGAGTGGGTAAAGCGACAGTCCGGTGGACTGTCGCGCAGCGCGTCCAAGCGAAGCGCGAGAAAATCCCTCCTTCTCCGCCAAAATAAGCCATCGCAGAAAAAGCGGTGGCTTATTTTTTATGCAACCGAGAAGGAGGGATTCGAACGCGTCGGAATGGACTGCGCTTTATTCGAAATGCCCGGGCGCAGCCCGGACATTTCTCATGCCGCTGCGTCATTCCTCCTGATCCCGGGCAAACCCGCTGCGCTGGGCTTTGCCCGGGGCCCGTTTCACCGCGAGCGCGAGCCG
>CALXBJ010000199.1 GCA_944386515.1 uncultured Pygmaiobacter sp. | reverse complement strand
CTGGACCGCCTCGAGGATGTCCTCGGTGCTGGGGTTCATCGTCTGGCCGCCCGAGACGACCGCGCCCACGCCGATGTCGGTAAAGACATCCCGCAGGCCGTCGCCGGCGGCGACCGCCACAAAGCCGGAGGGGACATCGGGGTCGACGGCGGAGTCCTGGAACTTCTGCTTGCCGGGGTGGCGCTCCGCCTCAGCCTGCTTCTCCAGCCCCTTGCCCTGCGCCTGCCGCGCGAGGAACTGCTCGTGCATATTCTCGATCTTGAAGTTGGTCAGATAGCCGAAGCCCAGCGCATAGCTGATGATCTTGCCGGGGTCGGTGGTGTGGACGTGGCAGTTGATGACCTCGTCGTCCTCGATGACCACCACGCTGTCGCCGTTGCTCTCGAGGAAGGCGCGCAGTTTCTCACAGCTGGCCCCGTCCTTCTTGTTGATCAGGAACTGGGTGCAGTAGCCGTTCTTGATGTCCTCGACCCGCATCAGGTCGTCGGCGAACACGCCGCGGCCCGCCGCGCTGGTGGAGGGCTTTTTGCTCTGGCCGGCCTCCTGAGCCTCAACGATGATCCCATCCTTCAGCACGCTGAGCATCCCCTCCAGAATGGTGACAAATCCGGCGCCGCCCGCGTCGACCACACCGGCTTTCTTGAGGACCGGCAGCTGCTCGGGGGTCTTGGCCAAGGCGTCCTTGGCGGCGGCGAGGATGATCTCGAACATCTCGACCGGGTCCTCGGTGTCGGCGGCCGCGGCCGCCTCGGCGCCCATGCGGGCAACGGTCAGCATGGTGCCCTCGGTGGGCTTCATCACCGCTTTGTACGCGGCGGCGACACCCATCTCAAACGCCTTGGCGATGTCGGCGGCAGAGGCCTCCTTTTTGCCCACCAGCGCCTTGGAAAAGCCGCGGAAGAGCAGCGAGGAGATGACCCCGCTGTTGCCCCGCGCGCCCCGCAGCATACAGGAGGCGGCGACCTTGCTGGCCGCTTCGACGGTGCAGTCGTTCGCCAGCGCCTCGAGGTCCCGCTTGGCCGCGCCGATGGTCATGCTCATGTTGGTGCCGGTATCCCCGTCGGGAACCGGGAAGACATTGAGCTCATCCACCTGACTGCGCTGGTTGGCGATGCTGTTGGCACCGCTGATCATGCTGTCTCTCAAAACCGAACCTTTTATCATCTTGCGTCTACTCCCTAATCTGTCGTTATTTCCATCAGCAGACGATGTCGTCTACCGAGACATTGATTTTCTTGACCTTGAGCCCGGTGGCATCCTCCACCACATACTTGACCTTGTGGGTGATGCTCTTGACCACGGCGGCGATGTTGAGCCCGTAGATGACCTTGATGTGCAGCTCGATGACCAGCTTGCCGTCCTCCTCGGTCACCCGGACCCCCTTGTCGGGGAAATCAGAGCCGAACAGGACCCCCTTGACCGTATCGGACGGGCCGCTGGTGGCCATGTCCGCGACCCCGTAGCAGCTGCTGGCCGCGGCTGAAACCAGCCCCGCAAAGTACTCGCCGGTCATGCTGACCTTGCCGAAGGTATTGTAAAAGTTGATCATGCAGTTCACTCCTTTTGGGTGTTGACTATGGAAAGATGTTCCAGCTGATAGAAGATGTCGCTGACGGTCGGGGACAGGCCGGTGTATTCCTTGCTGTAAGTGGCCACTCCGTTCTTATAGACCAGCGGCACAAAGGGCATCTGGGCTGCAAAGGCGGTCTCGAACGCCGCAAGGCCCCCGATATCCGCCTTCATCCCGTTATAGGCCGCGAGCAGCTCCTCGCTGACCGCCGTCCCGGTATGGGCGTCTCCCCCCTCGGAGAAAAAGACATCCATATTTAAATTATTATACAACTTTACCTCCCCGATGTACAGGGGGGCCTGCCCCGAGAGGATCTTGTCGTGATAGGCGTCAAAGTCCGCCTCCTCCTGCACCGTCACCTCGATGCCGCACTCGGCGAGCTGCTGGGCAACCAGTGCTGCGGCGTACCGCTTGAAGGAGCTGCCGGAGTAGCAGAGCAGGGAGAAGGACAGCCGTCCGCCCTCCGCGTCCTGATAATAGCCGCTGTCCGGGTCGAGGGTGTAGCCCAGCGATTCTATCAGCGCCTTTGCCGCGTCAAGGTCCTGCTCGCTGTCCATCGTCGCGGCCTGTGCCTCGCCGGGGAAGCGCGGGTTGATGACCCCGGTCGCGACATAGGCGCGGGAATAATAGGCCTTGTCGGCAATCTCCCGCCTTGAGACGGCCAGACTCAGCGCCTGCCGCAGCGCGGGCTGCGCCAGCGGCGAGGTCTCCCCAATCGCCTGAATCCCCAAAAAGACCAGATTGTTGAGATTGAAATAGGCGGTGTTGCAGATAATGCTGCCCGCGAGGTCGGACTCCTGCTCGGAGGAGAAGAGGCTGATCACCCCGATGTTCAGCCCGGAAACCAGCGCGTCGTAGCCGCTCAGCTCCTCCAGCCGGATGGTCTCAAGGCCGGCCGGCGGGTCAAAGCTGTCGTTTGCGACAAGCAGCGTCCCCTGATCGTCCTGTGAGACCGAATACCGCCCGCTCGAGGTGGGGCCTGTCTGGCCGACCTCCGCCGCCTTGAGCACCGGGATGTCCAGCAGATAGGCAAAGAGGCTGTCCGGCTCGCTGAGGGTGACGGCGACGATGCTGCCCGAGGCCTGCACCGACTGCACCTTGGAGAACCTGCCGCCGAACACCGCGCTCGCCCGCGCGGCTTCAAGGCTCGCCGCCACATCCGCGGCGGTGATCGCCGTCCCGTCGGCAAAGCTGCCGCCGACCGAGATCTCAACGGTGTTCCCGACCGAGATCACCGAGCGGGCAATCTCATACTCCAGCTCAAAATCATTGGTGATCTGCACCAGACTGCCGAAGATGAGTCTGGAGTTCTGCAGCGTGATGCTGCCCGACGCGAGATAGGGGTTAAACCCCTCGGCACTGGAGTAGGGGAGGATAAACTCCCCCGCGCTCTGGGACAGCTGCGCCGCGGGCACGCCCGCCCCTGCGGCGGAGTCCGCCTCCTGCTGCGCACAGCCGCCCAGCGCGGACAGCGCCATGGCGAGACCGATCAACACCGCGCCGGCACGCAGGCGGGCGCGGCGGAAAAACAGCTGTTTCAAAAAAGACCTCCTATTGGCCAAAGGCTCCGCGCCGTACAGCGGGCGGATTCCGCGGTTATTATACCGCGTTTTGGGGGCAAAGAAAAGAGGGAAACACGGTAAAAAAATTCCCTTTCGATACGCGGGGAACGCCCTCTCTGTTCGCCGCGCCGCGCGCGGCCTTTTTTCCCGGCGGCTCAGTCCCGCGGCGCCTCCTCCTCCCGCACCGGCTCGGCCGACAGGCACCGCCCGGTCGCGTCGTCACAGGTGAAGAGCACCGCATCCAATCGGCAAGGCCCCTGCGCCACCTCAAACCGGACCGGCCGATGGGTGCGCTGGCGCTGGATTGCAAGTTCGGGCCGCACCCCGATCACCGAGTTTACCGGGCCGGTCATCCCGACATCGGTGATAAAGCCGGTGCCGCCCGGCAGCACCCGGGCATCCGCGGTGGGCACATGGGTGTGGGTGCCGAAGACCGCGCTGACCCGTCCGTCGAGATACCACGCCAGCGCCTGTTTTTCGGCGGTGGACTCCGCGTGAAAATCCACTACCTTGAACCGGGACGTATCCCCCTCCAGCAGCCGGTCGGCCAGATCAAAGGGGTTGTCAATCGGCTCGAGGAAGGCCACCCCAGACAGGTTGAGCACCGTCACCGCACACCGACCCAGATCCACCGTCGCCCGCCCGGCCCGCGGGTCGAGGTGGGGCAGGTTTGCCGGGCAGATCAGCCCTTCGGTCTCCTCATACAGGCTCTCCTGGGCCCGGCGCAGCGCATGGTTGCCGGTGGTGATGACGTCCGCCCCGTGCGCGAACAGCTCCTCGGCAATCGACCGGGTGATCCCGACCCCTCCGGCGTGGGCATTCTCCCCGTTGACAATACAGATATCCGCCCCCAGACGCCGGCGCAGCCCGGGCAGCCTGCGGCAGAGGAAGTCCGTCCCCGGCTCCCCTACCACATCCCCTACACAGAGTATCTTCATGCGGCATCCTTCCTTTTTTCCTTGCTTTTGTGCTGTTCTTATCATATCAAACCGGGGCAAAAAAATGAAGGGCACCGCCCCTTTTGTTTCGGCCGATAACAAAACAGGGGAGCGGCACGCCGCTCCCCCAGCCGGGCAAATTCCGCCTTCTGTCCTGAGCGCCGCAGGCGGCGCGCTCATTTTTGCAGATTCAGCTCAAACCGCTCAAAAAAGCCGATCAGGCTGCCGTCCGCGCCCCGCACACCCTGCATATAGATCCGCAGGTTTCGGGCGTTCACCCCGATAAAAACCTCCTTGCCGTTGCGGCAGATCCCCTCCCAGGCCGACCGGATGCGGGCCTTTGCCTGCTCGGAATCATGGCAGTCAAAGAGGGAGCGGCCTATCAGGTCGCTGTATCCCCTCTCCTGATAATAGTGGTACTTTGCGTACCGGTTGAGGTACCGGATCACAAAATCCTTATCGACAAAGACGATCGGATAAGGGTAGGAATTGAGGATCCCTTCCATGATCTCCTGTTCACACATTGCCGCTGCTCCTTTCTATTCTCCGCCGGCCGGATGCCGGCCGTCAGTCCTCCTGCCGCTCCCAGCAGGCCGCCGCCTCGGCGTTGATCCAGTCCACCGCCTGCTGCAGCCCCTGTGCGGAGCTTTCAAACTCCCGCTGCTCCTTGATCTCGCTCTTCTCGCAGCAGTTTGGCCCCTCCCAGATCACCACCCGCAGCTGGGGAGGTTCCTTCTCCGGGAAAATCTTAAATCCCAGCGCCCCGGCACTGCCGGCAAACCGGTTGCCCGCCTTGAAATAGTCATAGCTCTCAATCCAGATCTTCTTTTGGCCGGCCATCTTCTTTCCTCCCCTCAATCGGCCCCCGTGCGGGGGAAAACCAGTAGCCCTCCGCCGCCCGGTGGGTCTGCACCCGGAACACCCGGTCCAGCGCCCCCTCTGCCGCAATCTGCGCCGGCGCACCCGCCGCCGCGACCCGGCCGTTCTCAATCAGCACCAGCTGATCGCTGTACTGCAGCGCGAGGGCCAGATCATGCAGCACGATCAAAATCGCCTTTCCCTGTGCGCACAGGCGCCGCAGCAGCTCCAGCAGTTCAAACTGCCGATAGAGATCGAGAAAGGCGGTCGGCTCGTCCAACAGGATGGTGCCGGTATCCTGCGCCAGCGCCATCGCGAGATAGACCCGCTGCCGCTCGCCGCCGGACAGCTCCCGAAGGTCCCGCTCGGCCCACTGCGCGGTGGCGGTGATCTCCATCGCGCGCCGCACCGCCGCGCGGTCCGCCTCCCGCAGCCGGCGGGAAAAACCGAGATAGGGGAACCGCCCGTGGCTCACCAGCGCGCGGACGGTGATCCCCGGCACGCTGCGGCTCTGCGGCAAAAACGCGGCGGTGCGGGCAAACTCCTTGCGCCCATATTCCCCGATAGGCCGCCCTTCGAGCAGGATGCGCCCGCCGGCCACCGGCAGGCGGCGGGCGGCCGTGCGCAGCAGGGTGGTTTTGCCGCAGCCGTTCGGCCCGACGAGGGCGGTCAGCGCGCCCCGCTCCACCGAGAAGGAGATCCCCCGCAGCACCTCGTGGTCGGGATATCCCCCGCTGACCGACTGAAACTCAATCATAGATCCCGCTCCTTTTGCGCCGCCGCAGCAGCAGGCTGAGGAAAAACGGCCCGCCCAGCAGCGACATCACAATCCCCACCGGCAGCTCAAACGGCGCGAATGCCACCCGCGCCGCGAGGTCGCACAGCAGTACAAAGCTCCCGCCGGCCAGCACCGACGCCGGCATCAGCCAGCGGTTGTCGGTCCCGACCAGACGCCGCGCGATGTGGGGTACCAGCAGCCCGACAAATCCCAGCAGCCCCGCAAAGCTGACCGCGGCACCGGCCAGCAGCGCCGCCGCCAGAATTGCGGCAAACCGCACCCGGCCCACCGCCAGCCCCAGCGAAGCGGCACTTTCCTCACCCAGCTGCAGCAGGTTGAGGTCGACCTCCAGAACCGCTGCGAGCACCAGCCCCGCCGCGAGGTAGGGCCCGGCGCTCGCCACCGCATCGAGGGTGACCCCCGAAAATCCCCCCAGCAAAAAGCCGGTCGCCCCGATGACGTCGTCCGGATAGAGCAGGGTCAAGGCGTCGATGCCGGCGGTCAGGATGCTGCTCATCGCGACGCCGGCCAGAATCAGGGTGGTGCGGGATAGCCCCGCGCGCACCGCCAGCAGGTAAATCAGCAACGCGGCGCACAGCGCGCCGCAGAAGGCCGCGGCCGGAATCAGCCCCGCCGTGGCCGGGGCCACCGTCACCGCCAGCATCGCGGCAAAGCCCGCCCCCGCGTTGACCCCGATGACATTCGGGCTGCCATCACATTGTTGAGCACCGCCTGAATCAGGGTTCCCGCCAGCGCCAGCGCCCCGCCGGCGGCGAATCCCGCCGCGGTGCGGGGCAGCCGCACATAACGCAGGATGCGGTAGGCCGCGCTCTGCC
>CALXBJ010000198.1 GCA_944386515.1 uncultured Pygmaiobacter sp. | reverse complement strand
CCGAGAAGCTGGCCGCGCTGCTGCGGGAGAAGGGCTGCCCCGTCGAGGTCGCCGACCTCGCGCGGGAGGATATGGCCGAGTCGCTGGAAAATGCCTTCCGCTACGGCAAGGTGGTGCTGGCCGCCTCTTCCTACAACGCCGGGGTGATGCCCTTTATGGAGGATTTCCTCCACCACCTCAAGGCGAAGAACTACCAAAAGCGCACCGTCGCCCTGATTGAAAACGGCTCGTGGGCGCCCAGTGCCGCCCGGGTGATGAAGGAGCTGCTGGGCCAGATGAAGGAGATCACGCTGGTCGAGCCGGCCATCACCATCCGCGGCGCGGTCAAGCCGGCGGACGAGGAGGCCCTCGCCGCGCTGGCCGCACAGCTGGCCGGCTGAGCGGGCCGGCTGCAAAAAGCGGCAAAGCGGCAGGAGAATACGGCAGAGCGGGCGCCCCGATGCGGGGCGCCCGCTTTTTGCGCGTTTTGTGGGGGGCGATGTCCGGGCAAAAAAACGCCCGCTGCCGAGGCAGCGGGCGTTGATGCTATGGGATGGGTTTAGCCCGCGGCGCTTTGGCCGGGGCGGCCCCGAGAGGGGTCAGGACCGGTGCAGCTGGTCGAGGGTCACCGCAGCGGTGTGGGGGATGGGGTCCCAGTTTTTCTGGCGGCGGAACAGGCTGACAAAGGTGATGACCATCCAGCTGAACAGAAACAGCCAAAAGGCGGCGATGCTCTTTTCCATGCCGGCGAGCGGCGCGCGGCGCAGCAGCACCGCGGCGAGGGCCGCGCCCGCGCAGCTCGCGGCGCTGACCAGCACCCCGCCCGCCGCCGCGGCGACGAGGAACAGCAGCTGCAGCGGCGCCAGATGCCCCTGCGAGAGCATCAGCGCGCAGCTGAGCAGCCCGACCACGGCGCTGACGATCTGGATGACGGGTGAGAGGAAGGTCAGATACAGGTCAAAGCAGACCATCTTTTTCTCGGACACCGCCTGTGCGAACAGCCGCCCGCCGTACAGCTCCAGCCCCTGCAGGCTGCCGGTGGTCCAGCGGCGGCGCTGTTTCCACGACTGGCGGAAGGTCAGCGGCTGCTCGTCGTAGATGACCGCGCCGGGCACAAACCGCACCCGCTCCCCGGCCAGCACGCACTGGGCGCTGAACTCGTAGTCCTCGGTGATGGTGTGGGTGTTCCAGCCGCCCAGCCGGCGCAGCAGCGCGCAGCTGGCCATAAAGCCGCTGCCGTTTACCAGCGCCGAGAGGCCCAGCACCTCGCGGGCGTTGTTGTAAAACCGGCTGAGCATCCAGTAGCAGATCGAATAGCAGCCCGAGATCGCGCTCTGGCGGGGGTTCTTGCTGTCCCGAAAGCCCTGCGCCACCGCGGCGCCGCTGCAATAGGCGTCGTTCATCCGGGCGAGGAAGTCGGGGTCGACCAGATTGTCCGCGTCAAAGACACAGATGGCGTCAAACCCCTCCCGCAGTGCGATGGTCTCCACCGCCTGCCGCAGCACCTCGCCCTTGCCGGTGATCCTGCCCTGCGGGCAAAAGATCCGCGCGCCGTGGGCGCGGGCGACCGCCTCGGTGTCGTCGGTGCAGTTGTTGGGCGCGACGATCACCTCATAGAGGCTGCGGGGGTAATGCTGGGCAAACAGGCTGTCCACCAGATTGCCGATGACCGCGGCCTCGTTGCGGGCGGCGACGAGCACCGCGAACCGGGCCGCGGGGGCCGCGGGGGCATAGTGGGCGCGCCGCCAGATGCCGACCAGCGCGATGCAGAAAAAGTATAACCCGTAAACGGCCAAAAACAGGCCGGGGATCGCGAGAAGCGCGAAGAGAAGCTTGAAGATCATAAAAGATCGTCTCCTTTGCCCCGCAAGAGGTAAACTGCCCGCCGCCGGTGCGGGATCCGGCGGGTTCGAACTGATTCTATCATCAAAACGACGGTCGGAAGGCTTTTTCTTCAAAACGGTACAAAAACTTTACCGTTTTTTCAAATTTGGGCCGGCGGGCAGAGCCGGCGGGGGGGAAAGGGAGGGGCAGCGATTGTAATTTTTTGTATTTTTCAGTAAGATAGTAACAGAAAGATAGCAACAGAATGCCGGGCGCGGCGGTTTTCGGATAGGACCGCGTGCGGGGCCGAGGCGCCGGCGCGCATCTTTTGTGCGGGGCGGATATCAGGATTACAGGGCGCGATGCGCCCGCAGCGAAGGGGGAGAGGGCCGATGCAGGGGGAACAGCCGCGGCGGGATAACCTGTATTATGCCGCGAATCTGATCGGGATGACGGTGCTGGTGTACCTCGCGCTCTCCTCGCTGCTGCACACCGCGCTCGCCGCGCTGCTCGAGGGTCAGGCCGGCATCCCCGCGTGGGGCGCGGCGCTGGCCAACTGCGCGGTCACCGCGGTCGACCTTGCCCTGCCGACCCTCTGCCTGCGCCGCTGGGCCGCGCCGCTGGGCCTGCCCCCGCTGCGCCCGCAGCGTCCGCAGCGCCCGCTGGTGCTGATCGGGGTGCCGCTCTTCCTCTGCTTTACCACCCTGTGCGGGGTCGTCGCCAATCTGGTGCGGATACCGCTGGGGCTGGGTGGGTATGTCCCACCCGAGGCTGCGCGGCTGCCCGAGGGGGGCGCGCTGGCGCTCAGCTTTCTCTCGATCTGCCTGATCCCGGCGGTGGGGGAGGAGCTGCTCTTCCGCGGCACCATCCAAAAGCTGCTCTCCCCCTACGGCGGGTGGTTTTCCATCCTCGTCAGCTCGCTCTTCTTTACGCTGCTGCACGCCGACCTCTCCCAGCTGCCCTCCATCTTCGCGATGTCCCTGTTTTTGGGCTATGCCGCGGCGGTGAGCGGGAATGTGAGCGGCTCGATCCTGCTGCACTTTGCCAACAATACCTCCAGCTTTTTGCTGCTGTGGTCCCGCCAGCAGATGGACGCCACCAACGCGGTGGCCTTTTCGGCGGCGCTCTTCACCGTCTATTTCGCCGCCGGGCTGCTGGCGCTGGCGGCGCTGGTCCGCCGCGGGGGGCTGCGGCGGCTGCCCCGCTACCCCACCCGCAAAAACAGGATGGGCCGCTCGGAGCGGATCCTCTCCGCGCCCTTTTTCACCTTTACGCTGCTGCTGCTGGCGCTGACCTGTGTCATGGAGTATTTCAGATGAGTGAGACGATTCGGGACGACAACTATTATATGGGGCTGGCGCTGGCGCTGGCCCGCCGCGCCGCCGCGCTGGGGGAGGTCCCGGTCGGGGCGGTGGTGGTGCGGGGGGACGAGGTCGTCGGCCGGGGGCTGAACCTGCGGGAGTGCGGCAAAAATGCCCTCGCCCACGCCGAGATCATGGCCATCGACGACGCCTGCCGCCGGCTGGGGGGCTGGCGGCTGTGGCAGTGCACCCTCTATGTCACGCTGGAGCCCTGCCCGATGTGCACCGGCGCGATCATCAACAGCCGGATGGCGCGGGTGGTCTTCGGCGCAAGGGATCCCCGCGCGGGCTGCTGCGGCAGCCTGATCGACCTGCCCGCGCTGCCCTTCAACCACCGCCCGAAGATGGTGTCCGGCGTGCGGGAGGGGGAGTGCGCCGCGCTGCTGCGGGGCTTTTTTGCCCGGCTGCGGGCAAGGTGGAAGAAAAAGATCCCCCCGCCCGCGCCGCCGGCGGAATGACGCCCGCGTTTTGCGGCGCCGACGCCGCCGCAGCGGGGGCAGATGCGCGCCGCCGCGCAAAGAGAAGCAAAACGAAGACCGGCACCCCGGCAGAGCCGCCGGGGGCCGGTCTTTTGCTTTTAGGTGTTTTGGGCGTTTTGGGGTGCGGGCTTGGCAGGGCGGGGCGGGATGGCCCGCGCCGCGCGCAGCCGGCCCCTTTGCAGCGCGCTTTCGGCCCGATGCGGTCATTCGGTGGGCAGCGCGCCGGGCTGCGACGCGGCCGACTCAATCGCCGCCGCGGCGGCGGCGATCTGCTCCTCGGTCAGGCCGGCGGCCTCGCCCGCGGCCGACGCCTGCGCGGCCTGCTCGGTCTCGCCGCCGGCTGCGGCGGCGGTGGGCGCCGCCGAGGAGGAGCCTTCCGGCTGCGCGGCGGTGAGCGGCTGGACGTCGCCCTGCGGCCGGGCAATCAGGTAGGCGCCGATCAGCTTCTCCTTATAGACCAGCAAAATCGCGCTGACCGTCTGGTCCGCGGTCGACTTGTTCGGGGAGACAAAGTCCCACTTTTCCACCGTCTTGTTCTTGTACTTTGCGAGGTCCAGCCCGCCTTGGCGGATGACCTCGTTGAACGCCTCAAAGCTCGCGTCCCACTTTTTGGGGATCTTGACCTTATCCACCTTCGCGCTGGACAGGTCGACCTCGACCCCGAGGCCGCCCAGATACTCCGCCATATCGCTGGTGGAGTCCAGCTCAACCGCGTCCGACCCGCCCAGCAGCGCCGCAGGCGACGCCTCGCCGAAGGCAAGCCGGCCGACCGCCGCCGCAGAAAGCGCCAGCAGCGCCGCGCAGCCTGCCACCACGGCTGCCTTTTTTAGTCCCCGCTTGTGCATCGTAAATACAAACATCTCTGACCTCCCCGGCAGCGCGGCTGCCAACCTTGATCCCGGGCGCGCCCGGGTGCCTTTTGTACAGGGTTATGCGCCGCGGCGCCAAAATAGCACCCGGCGCGGAAAACGGCACGCCGGGGCCAAATTTTGTCTTGCCCGCCCGCGCCGGCGCGTGTTACAATAGGACACAAATCCAAAAGAGAGTATAGAGCGCTTTTTGCAGGAGGGGTAGCCTTTGTTGAGTTTTGATCTGAAAGAGCGGTTCGGCAGCCATCTGTTTGATGACCGTGTGATGCGCGCGCGCCTGCCGGAGGATGTCTACGAGTGCCTGCGGGCGATCCGGGACGACGGGCGGGAGTGGGACCCCGCCGTCGCCGACGTGGTGGCCGAGGTGATGAAGAACTGGGCGATGGAGCTGGGCGCGACCCACTATGTCCACTGGTTCTCCC
>CALXBJ010000197.1 GCA_944386515.1 uncultured Pygmaiobacter sp. | reverse complement strand
GGTGGAGGATCTGAACCGGATGCTGAAAGGGGCGGCCGATGCGGGGCTGCCCCTTTACCTTGTCTCGACCTACCGCAGCGTTGAGCGGCAGGCGGCGCTCTACAAGCGGAAGGTCAATTTTTACCTCGGGCAGGGCCTCGCGCAGCAGGAGGCGGAGCGGCAGGCGGCGCGCTGGGTCGCCGCGCCCGGCACCAGCGAGCACAACCTCGGGCTTGCCGCCGACATCGTCTCGGCGGACTGGTACAGCGAAAATGACGACCTGACCGGGGCGTTTGACCAAACCCCGGAGTTTGCATGGCTGGCTGGGCACTGTGCCGAGTACGGTTTTGTGCTGCGCTACCCCAAGGACAAGACCGCCCTCACCGGGGTGGAGTACGAGCCGTGGCACTACCGGTATGTCGGGGTCGAGGCGGCGCGGTACCTGACCGAGAACCGGCTCTGCCTTGAGGAGCTTTGAGCGGCCTGCCGGTGCGCGTTCTGAAAAGGGAAGGGAAACAGTCCCCGCCGGGGGCTGTTTTTTTGTCCCACCGGGCGCAAAAAAGGGGTGGTTTTTTGTTTTTCTTTTCTCCCGTTGGATTTGGAGTTATAATAGAGGGCAGAGACAGGGGCGCCGGCGCGCCCGGAAGCGAGAGCAAAAAACGAAAAAAGGGAGCGGTAAATATGACAATGCACAATGACGCCAATGTCGGCGAGATCGCCGAGCGAATCGTACTGGTGGGCGATCCCAACCGGGCCAAGCACATGGCCGAGACCTATCTTGAGAACCCGGTGCTGGTCAATAAGACCCGCTGTGCCTACTGCTACACCGGCACCTATGAGGGGGTGCGGGTCTCGGTGATGGCGGTCGGGATGGGCGGCCCCTCGATGCTGATTTATGCCACCGAGCTCTGCCGCGACTACGGCTGCAAGATCCTCGTGCGCGCGGGCACCTCTGGCGGTTACCGGGAGGATATGCGCAACTTCGACATCGTCCTCTCGCAGGCGACCAGCACCACCAGCGGCATCAACGACAATATGTTCAACGGCCACTTCTCCCCGGTGGCGGATTTCGGGCTGCTGTGCACCGCCGACCGGATCGCCAAGGAGATGAACCTGACCACCTATGTCGGCGGCACCATCTGCAACGACCGGCTCTACCGGGACGAGACCTACAAGTCCAAGATGTGGAAGCAGTACGGGATGCTCTGCTCCGAGCAGGAGGGCACCGCGTTTTACACCGCCGCGGCCCAGTTCGGCGCGCGGGCGCTGATGATGGTCGGCATCACCACCGGCATCCGGTATGATGAGAACGGCAACGAGATCTTCGTCGACCTGCCCGACCGCGACCCCGCCCACACGATGGATGATCTGGTCCAGCTCGCCCTCAAGACCGCGGCCCACGCCGAGTGAGATGGCAGAGGGGAACAAGGACATCCTGGGCGCCATCCGCGCGCGGCGCAGCGTGCGGGCCTATCTGAAAAAGGCGCTCTCGCCCGCGCAGGAGGAGGCCCTCTTTGCGGCGGGCCGCTGTGCCGCAAACGCGTGGGACCGCCAGAGCTTTGTGCTCTGCCGGGTCGGCCCCAAGGCGCGGGAGCGGCTTGTCGCGCTGACCGCCCGGCATCTGGGCGGCGTGCCGGCCGACCACAACTTCTTTGATGCGCCGCTGGTGGTGCTCTACCTCGACCTGCGGGAAAATCCCGAGCGGAGGGCCGACGCCGGCTGTGCGCTGGAGAATATGATGCTCGCCGCCGCCGGTATGGGGCTTGGCTCGGTCTGGGTCGACCAGTTCGCGACGCTGGAGGACGCGCCCGACCTCGCCGCGCTGCTCGCGCAGCTGGGCTTTGGCGCGGAGTATGTCATCTGTGGGGCGGCGGCCTTCGGCTGGCCCGACCCGGAAGAACAGCTCCCCCCGCGGCCGCTGCGGTCCAGAGTCGCCCTGCTTGACTGAGGCGCGCCGGCCGCAAAAAAACGGCAAAGTCGCCAGAAGCGTACAGCAGCGCAGGAGAAAAAAGATGCCCGAGGGCACCCGGCAAGGGGCGCTTTCGGGCATCTTCTGCACCACGGATTTTGCGCATCGCCGCTTTTCCCCGCTCAGGGCGTGCCGGGCAAAAAAATGCCCCGCGCGGGGCGGGGCAAAGCGGTTTATTCGTACCGGGCGAGGGTCTCGGCGACGAGGTCCCAGAACCTTTCCCGGTCCAGCGTGATCCCGACCCGGCAGTTGGGCTGCAGGCCGTCCCGCATCACAAAATCGCAGACCGTCCGGCCGTAGCAGGGGCCGTGGGAGAGGTCGATCTCGACATGGGCGGGCTGGAGGGTGAACAGCTCGGGGGCGACCAGCCAGGCGACGCAGGTCACGTCGTGCACCGGCCCGGCGGCGAGGCCGTTGACCTCCTGCTGGGTCTTAAAGGTGAACCGCATGATCTCGCCGAACAGCTTGCCCGCCCGGTTGCCCAGCGCCTCCATCCGCTCGATGATGTCCATCGTGCAGACGGTCTGGTTGGTCAGGTCCAGCCCCATCATCACCAGCGGCACCCCGCTGGAGAAGACGATGTGGGCGGCCTCCGGGTCGGCAAAGAGGTTGAACTCGGCCGCCGGGGTGGTGTTGCCCAGCCCGTAGGCGCCGCCCATCAGCACGATCTGCCGGATCTTGGGCAGGATATCGGGCGCAAGGCGGATTGCCATCGCGATGTTGGTCAGTGGGCCGACCGGCACGAGGGTGATCTCCTCGTCCGAGGTGCGCAGCGTCTCGATCAGGTACTGCACCGCGTGCTGCGGCTCTGCCTTGCGGGTCAGCGGGGGAAAGACGGGGCCGTCGAGGCCGCTCTCCCCGTGGACGTTGCCGGCGGTGATCTGGCGGCGCACCAGCGGCAGCGACATCCCGCCGTAGACCGGCCGGTCGATCCCCACCGCCTCGCAGACCTTGAGGGTGTTGGGCAGCGTCTTGTCGAGGGTCTGGTTGCCGGCGACCGCCGTCACCCCGAGCAGCTCAATCGACGGGTGGCGGGCGGCTACCATCAGCGCGATGGCGTCGTCGTGCCCGGTGTCGCAGTCGAGAATCATCTTGATCTTTTCCATGGAAAACGCCCTTTCTCTTTGAAGTGGAAGTTGTATTTGGTGGATCTGCTGCCTTTATTGTAAGGGGAAAAGGCGGCGGGCGATAGGAGATTTCTCCGAAAAAAACAAAAAAGGAGGCGTTTTGACGGTGAAACAGCTGCAGGATTCACAGCTGCTGTGCCGGCTTGCGGAACAGGCGGCGATTGCGGAGACCTTTTCCTTCCCTGTGCTGCCGCTGCTCACCCTCTGGCAGGCAGAGCCGCGGGAGGAGATCCTGCGGCAGGGCGAGCGGCCCGACCGGCTGTACTGCCTCGCGCGGGGCTGGGCAAAGCTGTCTCAGACACTGGCAAACGGCAGGGTGGTCACCCTTGACCTGCTGCGCGCGCCCTGCTTTCTCGGGGAGATGGAGCTGCTGCGCCCCGGAAGGGCCGCGATCTCGGTGCGGGCGATGGAGCGCTGCTGGCTGCTTGCGCTGGATCTTTCGCGCTGCAGGGGGCAGCTGCTGGCCGACCCGGTCTTTCTGCGGCGGCTGTGCGAGACCCTCGCCCGCAAGGAGCGGCTGCGCGCCCGCGCGCTGGCCCAGACGCAGGCCTATCCGCTGGCCAACCGGCTGGCCCTGTTTATCCTGCGCATGGCGCAGGGGGAGCGGTATCTCGTGCGGAATATCGATGCCTGCCAATCCCTCGGGGTCAGCTATCGGCATCTGCAGCAGACGATGTCGGACTTTGTCGCCGGCGGGCTGCTGCAAAAGCGGGAGCGGGGCTATCGCTTGGCCGACCGGGCGGCGCTGCAGGCGCTCGCCGCGGAGCCGGCGGCGGACTGTGAGGAGGCGCTGCTGTGACGGTGCGTGCCGGACGGCAGAACGCGCGGCGGATCCGCCGCGCAAAAAAGGGAGAGCGGGGCTGCCCCGGCTCTCCCTTTTTTACAGATTAAAACAGCGCTGCGCTGCCGCGATGATGTGCGACTTATTTCTTGCTGCCGATCCAGAACAGCGCGACGGTGCCCGGCCCCGAGTGGCTGCCGATGACCGGCCCGATGAAGTTGACCTCCACCCGCTCGATGCCGTGGCGGCCCCGCAGCTTGGAGGCGACATACTCGGCATCGTCGGCGCAGTCCCCGTGGCTGAGGAAGATGGTCTGGTTCTCCCCCTCGGTGATGGTCTCGTCCAGATGGCGCACCAGCGCGTCAAGGCTCTGGCGGCGGCCGCGGACCTTCTCCATCGGGATCAGGTGGCCCTCGTCGTCGACGTGCAGCACCGGCTTGATGTTCAGCATGGTGCCCATCACCGCAGCGGCGCCGCTCACCCGGCCGCCACGGCGCAGAAAGTGCAGGTCGTCCACCGTGAACCAGTGGCACAGCCGGTTGCGGTTGGCCTCGGTCCAATCGGCGACCGCGTCAAGGCTTTCGCCCGCCTTGCGGCGCATCGCCGCGTGCCAGACCAGCAGCCCCTCGCCCATGCTGGCCGCAAGGGTGTCGACGGTGCGGATCTTGCGCTCAGGGAACTTTTCCCGCAGCTCCTCCACCGCAATCCGGCTGGAATTGTAGCTGCCCGACAGCCCGCTGGAAAAGACGAGGAACAGCACGTCGGTCCCGGCCTCGAGGAAGGGGACTGCCGCCTCGAGATAGGCGGTGGTGTTCAGCTGCGTGGTGGTGGACATCTCCCCCGCGCGCAGCCGGGCGTAAAAGTTCTCGGCCGACAGCTCATGGTTATCGGGATAGTTCTTGTAATCCTTCTCCCCGATGGAAAAGGGCATCGGGAGCACGGTGACATCCATCTCCTCGACCAGAGCGGCGGACAGGTCGCCGGTGGAATCGGTAATGATGACATAGTTCTGCATTTTGAATAGACAACTCCTTTTATTTTCATCCGAGGGGATGCGGCGCATCCCCTCAGCCGAACACGATAAACTCCTCCATCAGCCGCTCCTTGACCTCGAGGATGGAGGGCGCCGACATCGACAGCTGGCGGATGCCGGCCTTGACATAGAGCAGCGCCAGCTCGGGGTCGGCGGCGGATTCCCCGCAGACCGAGACCGGGATCTGGGCCTGTGCGGCGTTTTCCACCACCGTCCGCATCAGCCGCAGGATCGCGGGCGAGGCGGGGGTGTAGTAGCCTGCCACCGCCGGGTTGACCCGGTCGACCGCGTGGACATACTGGGTCAGGTCGTTGGTGCCGATGCTGAAAAATGCCGCCCGGCGGGCCAGCTCGTCGGAGAGCAGCGCGGCGGCGGGGGTCTCGATCATCACCCCGAAGGCGATCTCGTCCGAAAAGGCCTCCCCCCGCTCGGTCAGGATGCCGCGCGCTTGCTCGACCATCTCCATCGCCCGCTCGAAATCCTCCACCGAGGCGACCATCGGGAACATGACCTTCAGCGGGCCGGTGAGGCCGGCCTTCAGCAGCGCGGTCAGCTGGGTGAGGAAGAGCTCGGGCCGGGCCAGCGAGAACCGCAGCCCCCGCAGGCCCAGCGCGGGGTTCGCCTCGTCGAGGGTCAGGCCGGCGACCTCCTTGTCCGCGCCGATGTCCAGCGTACGGATGGTGATCGGCCTGCCGGCGGCCGCGCGGATGCAGTTTTGGTAAAAGGCCAGCTGCTGCGCCTCGTCCGGCAGATGGCCGTCGAGGAAGAGGAATTCGCTGCGCAGCAGGCCGCCCCCCTCGGCGCCCAGTTCGATTGCGCGGGCGATATCCTCCGGGCCGCTGCAGTTGGCCAGCAGCGAGATGCCGACCCCGTCCCGGGTAACGCAGGGCAGCGCGCGCAGCCGCTCCTGTGAGAGGGTGCGCCGCTTGGCGAGATGGATCCGGTGGGCATACCGCGCATAGGTCGGCTCGTCCGGCGCGAGGACCACCTCGCCGCTGCCGCCGTCCAGCGCGCAGATGGTCCCCTCGGGCACATTCAGCACCGCGGGGCCGGCCATCACCACCGCCGGGATGCCGAAGGTGCGGGCGATGATCGACGCGTGGCTCTGGGTCGAGCCGGCGGAGGTCACCAGCCCCAGCAGCAGGCTGCGGTCCACTGAGAGCAGGTCGCTGGGCAGCAGCTCGTCCGCAATCAGCACACAGGGCGCATCAAGGACGATCCGCTCCCGCGGGCGCCCGTCGAGGATGTCCACCACCCGGCGGCAGGCGTCCTGAATATCCCCCGCCCGCTGGGAGAGATACTCGTCGGGCAGGCTGCGGATCTTGGCGGTGTACAGGCTCTCGGCCCGCTCCATCGCGGCGGCCGCGCCGGAGCCGGACTGGATATAGCCGAGCACCTCGTCCTGCAGCCCGTGGTCGTTGAGCACCTCAATCTGGAAGGTGAAGATCGCCTTGTCGCTCTCGGAGGCCAGCTCGCTGAGCTTTGCGATCTCGTCTTTGGCCAGAACCAGCGCGGTTTTGAACAGGGAGGTCTCCCGCGGCGGCTCGAGCACGATCCGCCCGAGCGACGAATAGCCGCGGGTGATGACCCGCACCGGGCCGAGCGCCAGCCCCGCACAGGCGGGCGTCCCGCTGATCTGCTGCATCGGCACAGACGGTGCCTGTGAGCTCTCTGACAATTCCCTCACCCCCGATTGGTCATTGTTTTCAGTATTGTAGCATAAAAGCGGCGTCATGTTAAGCACACCGCTGTCGATTGTGTACTCTTTTGACAAAAAATTGATATAA
This sequence comes from uncultured Pygmaiobacter sp., assembly GCA_944386515.1. Classification (GTDB taxonomy): domain Bacteria; phylum Bacillota; class Clostridia; order Oscillospirales; family Ruminococcaceae; genus Pygmaiobacter. Next base: position 512 of record CALXBJ010000197.1, on the reverse strand, counting down.
TAAAAACAGGCGCCGCGCCGCCCTGCGCAGATTTCGGCGCCGGCGCAAAAAGCAAAAAAATAGAGAAGAAGGAGCGGGATAAGATGGAATTGACCCTGTTTGTACTGAAAGGATGCCCGCACTGCCGGCGGGCGCTCGGGTTCATGGAGGAGCTGTGCCGGGAGGATGCGCGTTACCGGCAGATCAAGGTGCGGCAGATCGACGAGGGGGAGCAGCCGGCGCTGGCGGACAGCTACGATTATTATTATGTGCCCTGCTACTTTCTGGGCAGCGAAAAGCTGCACGAGGGCCGCTGCACCAAGGAGCAGATCCGGCAGGTGCTGGACCGGGCGCTGGCGGCGCAGGGGGATTGATTTTTTCAAAAAAAGGCACTTCTTTGGCCGCCTGTAGGTTTGTCAAACATATTGGACAGTGAACTCTAAGGGAGAGCACCAGCCAAGCGGCCTCATAGGAAAGTTGTTGGAGCGGCGGTTGTGAATAGCAAGCTGTTTTGCAAAATCATTCAGGGAATA
>CALXBJ010000196.1 GCA_944386515.1 uncultured Pygmaiobacter sp. | reverse complement strand
CGCTTTATTCGAAATGCCCGGGCGCAGCCCGGACATTTCTCATGCCGCTGCGTCATTCCTCCTGATCCCGGGCAAACCCGCTGCGCTGGGCTTTGCCCGGGGCCCGTTTCACCGCGAGCGCGAGCCGATAGGCGAAGTGGGAGGGAGTGCGCCCCAAGCAGAGAAGAAAACCGCAGCCGGAGACAGCAGTAAAAAAGCAGAGCATCCGGCGGCTCTGCTTTGGATAAGAAGTCCCACTTCGTTTTGCTTTGAAGGGGGGGAGCTATTCGACGGAGCTGCTGCCTTCGCTTTTCTTCTTTGCGAGCCTTGCAAGCCCCCAAATTCCCCAGCCGATACCGCAGATAAACAGCATAAAGCTGGCAAAGAGGGAGAGAAACAGGTACCCAAGACCGTCCCATCCCGCAGCCAAAACAGACACAGCGGCAGGGAGGACGGTCAGGACAGAAAGCAGAATGACGGGCAGCAGGCGAACCACACGGCTTCTGACTTTGAAGCAGAGCAAAAGCTGAGCCGGCAAAAGCAAGACAAGGGAGAAGAGCAGAACAAATCGGGTGAGTTCTATCTCGCCCATCCAAATGTCAAACACACGGTCACACTCCTTTGCCGAATGCTGGCTATACGAATCCCGCGCACGGACGATTTCCCGCTCTCAGCTTGTTCTCAGGCGGAAAACTTTCAGAAGGACGGCGCGGCGGATAAAAAGGCGGCGGCGGAGTTCGCGCCGCCGCCCAAATGCCGATTTTTCTGATTTATAGGGGAAATAGGAGAGGGCTTTGCCTGCTCTTATTCCTCAACCCGAACAAAGACGCTCGCGGGCTGCCCACAGCGCGGACAGCTGAAATCAGGCGGCAGCGGGCCTTCATGAATGTAGCCGCAGATGGTGCAGCGCCATTTTTCGGCTGCTGCCGGCGCGGGGGATGCTGCCGGTTCGTTGAACCGCAGGCTGGACAGCAGTGCATCTGCGAGCGGCTTAGAGGGGCTGTCCGTCGCGGCAATCCGCTGCAGCAGCGCACGGGTATTCCCGCTCTGCGGCAGCATATATCCCGCTTCGCGGCAAAGGTCCTCCGCCATCAGCCGGCAGGACCGCGCGACGGCGGCAGCCAACGGTCCGGGCAGCTGAAGCGCCAACAGCTCCGCCTCATTCTTGCTCTGAATCAGCGCGCGCAGCGCGTCTACGACCTTGCCCTCTTTGGGCTGCTGCGGGGGCATCTCCTTGGGAACCATCGAGATTGCGCCGGAGGGGCAGGCGGCGGCGCACTGTCCGCAGCCGATGCATTTTTCGACATCAATAATGCTGTTCTCAGTATCCGTTGCCCCTGTGGGACAGACATACAGGCAAAGACAATCCTTGGTGCAAAGCCTGAGATTGCGCACGGCAAACAGTTCCGCCATCAGACAGCCCTCCCTTCAATCTTCTCAAATTTCCAGCTGGGGACCTTGCAGACGGGACAAAGCTCCGGGGGCGCATCCCCGACAAAGAGGAAACCGCAGATGGTGCACAGATACACCCCGGTGTGCTCCAGCATCCGGTCCCCCTCCTCGGCGTACCGCTGCAGCAGCGAGCGGAGCATATTCGTGACCTTTTCACTCCAGACCAAAGCGCGCATCGCGCCGCGGTCCTTCTCACTGCTGCTGACATAGTTCGCATAGGGATAGCCGGATGTGAGGTCTTTTTCCACCAGCTCCAGCAGCCGGCTGAAGTCGGCGTTTTCCGCAGGCGCGGCGGCGGCGGAAAACTGTGCCGCAAGCGCCGCAAACTGCTCGGATTCCTTCGCGAGATACTGCTTTTCGCAGCCGCGGGCCAGATTGGAGCAGACGACGCTCAGCTCCATGGCGGAGAGTTCCTGCTGCGGCAGGACCGGTGCAGGCCCTTCGTCCTTGAGCGGGACGGCTGTCTGCACCTTTTCGCGGAATGCGCTTTTGCCGGCACCACAGAGGGGACAGGTCCAGTCAGCGGGAAGATCCTCCCAGCGGGTACCGGGGGCCACCGAGGTGCCCGGTACCCCGACGGCCTCTTCATACAGATACCCGCAGACGGAACAGACATAGGTTTTCATCAGATCAATTCGCCTCCTTTTTGGAAGTTATAACTAAAAAATAGAGAAAATCAAAGGATTGGTTAATAAATATTACCATAAATTATATTGACTTTCAAGCAAAATCCGATTCAATCCGGATAAACTTGCAAAGGGCTTTTTACAACAAAAAAGGCGCACGTCTCATGAGAGAGTCGTGCGCCTTTTCGCGGCATTTGGAAGAATTTTCCATCAATTATCAGGGGTGTCCGGATGGTGTTCAGCCGCTTCGGCTCTCTGCGCAGCCTCGGCTGCATCCTGTACCCGAGACAACGCATTCGAAAAGCGGCGGCTGCGGGTCAAAAGCAGGAAGAGGATGGTCATGAGCACCGCCGCCGCGACGGTATCCGACAAAAAGTGGCGCCCAATCAGGATACGGAAAAAGGCGCTGACCCCGATATAGAGGTAGCAGCCGGCAGTGAAGAGCATCTCCTTGCCCTTCCATCGCTCAAAAAGCACCGGCAGCAGCAGCAGCGCCAACACGCCGCAGGCGGCGGCGGTGTGCCCGGAGGGAAAGCTGGTGCCGCCGTTGCCGCACGGAAGATACCATGGGCTAAAGGCGGAAAAATCCCCGGCTGCAGCCATCTCATCAAACCGTGCACGGTTCCAGAGCAGCTTGAGCAGGTTGATTACAATGTTGTTCGAGATACACAGCAAGATCCCCAGCTTTGCGACCAGCTCAGCGCGCAGGAGGGTCGGCTTGTCCCAGCGGCTGGCAAGGCTGATTGCCGCCAAGGTTCCCACAAAGGTCAGCACCAGCGCGGCAAACGACAGCCCTGCGCCCTCCAGCGTGAACAGCCCTCGCTGGACGAGATTGGGAAGCGACTGGTTGAGCAGGATAAAGAGGGTGGCGACAACCAGCAGCTCCCCCAAGGTGCGCCGGGTCGGATGGTTTCGGTAGAGAAAGGTCCAAACCATCCCCAGCAGCACAAAGGGCAGATACAAGGGCCAGTAGCAGAAGGCCTCAAACAGGATGGCAGCCGGGTTTTTTGGCGCGTAAAGGGCTTGGTCGATGGAGAGGTCGCACAGCGCGGCCGCCCCCAGCAGAAGGACTGCCAAAACGCCGAGCGCCGCGAGCAGCAGTGATTGGTTTCGGGTCAGTTTCAATGCGTCAGCACTCCTTTTTTGTTTTCAGCGATACAAGGCGGCCAAACGGCCGGCCGCCGGTCAGATTAGCAGCATCATCAGCGGCATTGTCACCAGCGCCAGCAGGGTGCTCAGGCAGACAAGCCCCACGGCATAGGGGTAATCGGCGTTCTGCTTTTGGGCATAGACGGCGACATTGCTGCCGACTGGTGCGATGCAGCAGACGAACAGGGTCTTGTAAACGTCGTCATAGGCGGGGGGGATCAGCTGCAGGGCCAGCAGAGTAACCAGCGGTACCACAATCAGCCGGGCTGCACAGGAGAGATACAGCCGCCGGTCGGTAACGGTGCGGCGCAGGTCGGTCTGGCCAAGATAGACCCCGAGGATAATCATCGCGATGGGGGCGTTCAGTGCGGCGATGGAGGAGAGGGTGCTCTTGGCGATTGCCGGCACTGGGACCCCCAAGAAAAAGAGCAGCAGCCCTCCGGCAAGGGAGAGCACCAACGGATTCCGCAGTATCACGGCGGGGCGCAGGTCATCCCGGTTGCCGGAAATGAGGTATTGGCCATAGGTCCATTGCAGCGCGCCCATCATTGCCACGAGGCCGGCGGAATAGAAAACGGCATCGGCGCCCAACAGCGCGGTGACCAGCGGGATCCCCATAAAGCCGGCATTGGAAAAGGCGACGCCAAAATCACTGAGCGGGTTTTTCCGGAACATCAGATGGGAGAGCAGCATCCCGATCCCGAGCACCCCGATGGAGCCGAGAATGCTGACCAGCAGCATCTGCGCGCGCTGCGGCGTCCTTTCGACGCAGAAGGAATTGAGCACGGCCGCAGGAAGCACCGCATAGAGCAGCAGGTTTGCCAGCGAACGGCTGCCCTCCAGCGTAATCAAGCGGGTGCGGAAAAGCAGTAGCCCGATGGCCATATAAAAGAACATGATGCAGATCTGCTGCAGGACGATAAAGGCGTTTTCCATTTTAAACCCTCTCCAACCCTTGGAAAATAGCAATGCGGTCCGCTGAAACCGGAGCGCACAGCAGTCAAAGACATTCTAATAATAAAAGATACCGCGGTTGAAATCAAGCGCTGCGGGCGCCGCGCGGGGCACGGGGAGAAAAAACAAGCTCCAAAACAGCAAAAAATATTGTATTTTGGCGGCTTTCCTTTTTTCGCAAAACTGCTTATAATGAAGTGGTAAAACGCAGCGCGGCAGAAGCCGCAAAATCAATTGGAGGGATGTGGATGAAACGGTCGTCGGTATTGCGCAAGGTCTTTTTTTCGACCTTGTATCTGAGCACTTTTACCTTTGGCGGCGGCTATGTGATCGTCACGCTGCTCAAGAGCAAATTTGTCAATGAGCTGCATTGGATTGATGAGGATGAAATGCTGGACCTCGTCGCGATTGCACAGTCCTCACCGGGCGCGATTGCGGTCAACGGCTCGATTGTTGTCGGGTATAAGCTTGCGGGGCTGCCGGGTGTGGTTCTGGCGGTATTGGGCGCGGTGATCCCCCCGTTTGTGATTCTGACGCTGGTCTCTTTTTTCTACACGGCATTCCGCGAGAATACGGTGATCCAATCGCTGCTGACCGGCATGAAGTCGGGTGTCGGCGCGGTGATTGCCTCGGTGGTCTGGGATATGGGGAGCGGGGTCGTCTGCTCAAAAGACCTGCTGCTGATCGGCATTATGGTAGCTGCCTTCCTTGCTAATTATTACTTTAAGGTAAATGTTATTATTATTATACTTACCGTAATTGTCATCGGCGTGATCCGCACCCTGATTCGGGAGCGTCGGAAGGGGGCGCAGAAATGATTTGCTTTCAGCTGTTTTTGGCCTTTCTGCAGATCGGGATGTTCAGCTTTGGCGGCGGCTATGCGGCAATGCCGCTGATTCAGGCACAGGTCATTGAAAAGTACGGCTGGCTGACGGTGGAAGAGTTCACCAACCTCATCACCATTTCGGAGATGACCCCCGGCCCCATTGCGATCAACTCGGCAACCTTTGTCGGCAATCAGGTCGCCGGGATTCCCGGTGCGCTGGCTGCAACGGTCGGCTGCATCCTGCCCTCCTGCATCTTTGTGACCCTGCTGGCTTGGATTTATGTCAAATACCGCAACCTCTCGCTGCTGCAGGGAACCCTGACGGCGCTGCGGCCGGCGGTGGTCGCGATGATTGCCAACGCGGGGCTGACAATCCTGATTCCCACTTTTTTCCGCAGCGGCCTGATCTCCTTCGCACAGAGCAATTTTCAGATTCGTCCGGTCCTCCTGTTTGTCGCGGCGATTGTGCTGCTGCGCCGTTTTAAATGGGATCCCGTGTTGGTAATGGTTCTTTGTGGTGTTTGTGAAGTGGCATGGCAGCTGGTCACCGGCGCGCTGGTTTGAGCGGACGGCGACCGGCCCGGGGGCGGAAAAGAAGTTTCCCGGATATGATTTTTTGAGGAAATAGCCTGACGGCCAAAGGGCCTTTTACATGGCGGCAGGAAAAGACAGAAAAAGGCGGTCCCTCCGTGTGTGCGGTGGGACCGCCTTTTGACTGTGTGTTGCGTTGGTGTTTTTAAAGGGGATCAGCCCTCTTTGTGGGAGAGCACCATCTGATAGAACCGCTCCGCAACAGCGCGGCAGGCGGTCAACTGTTCCAGCTCCTGCTCTTCGGTGTCGCCGTAGATACCGACCTCGAAATCTGCGGGAAGATCCAGCGGTGCTTTGGCGACCCAACGGGCAATTTCATCCCAATCGATCAGCCCGCCGCCACGGGGATCCATCGGCACCCAATGACTGTCGCTGGCCAGCGCTTGGACGGGGTCGGTGGAGAGTGCAGGGTCGATGCCGTGGTTTTCCTGCAGATGGGTGGCATACAGCCGCGTGTGGTACTTTTTCAAAAAGTACAGATAGTCCTCGCCGCAGACCAATGTGGCATGGCCGGAGTCGAAGGTAAAGCCGAGAAAGTCATCGTCATATCGATCGAACATCCGATCAAACTGTTCTTCCTGCAGCCGCATCGGGGTGCAGATGAGATTTTCCAGCGCGATACGCACGCCGGCTGCCTTGGCGTAGGGAGCAATTTCGTCAAAGCTCTTATACACCTGCCGGAAATAGTCCTCTTTGTTCTGCGGGTTTTCCTCAAACCACTGCCAGGGCATCTGCATATGCAGCACCATGGCGCCTGCGCCGATGTGGCTGCACAGGTCGATCCTATTTTTCAGCAGGTCCACGCCCGCCAGCCGGGTGTATTCGTTGGCGGAGGTGTAGTCTTTGCGGATTTCCGAAAAGCGATCTCCGTTGCGGAAGAGGGGCTTTCCATCCCGCAGGACTGTCCGCTTTCCGCCCTCAGAGGCATGGATTGTGTGCGCCTTGAGGCCGCAGTCCCGCAGAAGATCCCGCACCTGAAACATCTCACTGGGGCTGTAAAGATATTCACCGTCCCAATCGTGGATCCACTGGATATGGGTGAAACCGGCCTTTGCGATGTTCCGCACCTGACGCTCGATTTCCGCCCAACTGTGAAGGTCGTTGTTGTAGTCGCTGTTTACCGATGAGAGAAGCATGGTTTTTCCCTTCTTTTCCTGTTTGGTGTGTGAGGTCCCGGATCAGACCTCGGGCGTCAGGCCCTGTGCCTTCATCTGTTCGATTGCCTTCTTGTTCAGCTTGCGCAGCACGATGCCGGTGACAAAGCCGATGGCCGAGAGCAATGCCATCCAGATAAAGCAGTGGATGTAGCCGGCAAACGGGGTGGAGGTGCCGACATATTTGTCCACCATCTGGCCGGAGACCGTGTACAGGAAGATCTCGGGCGCGTAGGTGAGCAGCGAGATGATGCCGGACGCGGTGCCCGCAAGGCGCTTGGGGATCAGCAGCTCATCGATGGTGGAGAAGTACAGCGCCTTAATGCTGTAAAGGCACAGGCCGTAGACGATGAAGTTCGCGATGATGAGGGGCAGCGCGCTGGGGCCGGCGGGGATCAGCACATAGAGGCTGGCAAAGACGGCCATCCCAAAATAAGCGTACTGCATAAAGCGGATTCGGCTGCCCAGCTTATCAGCGATGAGGCCGGCGGCGAGGGAGCCGACCATCATCAGGAAGTAGGTGCGCACCACCGACAGGTTTGCGACGACGGTATTGCTGATGCCGAAAGCCTCGGACAGGTAGCCGGTCACATAGCCGTGGAAGATCAGCGCCGAATAGTTGCAGGTCGCGAGGATGCCGCACAGCCAGACGCGGGGGATCTTGACGACCTCCATGACATCGCTCCACTTGAGTTTGTCGGAGGAGGCTTTTTCAACCCTGACCGGCTTGTTATCCTGCATGAAGATCATGACCAGAAGACCGCAGGCCAGCAGAGCGATGCTGTAGAACATGATCGCATTCTTCATGCCGCCGACGTCATCCGGCGCAAGCGCAAACGCCGCGACCGAGCCGAATGCTGCGACGGTGCCGATCAGGCCGCGTCCGCCCTCAAGGAAGCCGAACAGACGCCCCTGCTCCTCCGGGCTGCCGAGGTTGTTGATGGACTTGACCATAGCGGCCCAGAAGGTGAAAACGGTGGTGATGGCGAACAGCGCATGGATGATCGCCAGGCCGACAAAGCCGGGCATCGTGTAGTACCACAGGCCGATCAATCCGGTGCCAAAGCAGGACACGGCGATCAGCTTTTTGGCGCTGAACCGGTCAGCGAGGACACCGCCGGGGAAATAGCAGATAAAGTTGACGATGCCGTATGCGCTCATCAGCAGGCCGAGCTGGGTCTTGGTTGCGCCGGTGGCGGCCTGCAGCGGATCCATATAGGTCTCGCGCAGGTAGGGCAGCTTGGTCATCAGGCCGCCTGCCGTGGCGACGATGATCAGGGTGAGCCATTTGCGGATGGTATCATTCTTAACCTTCATGTTCTCGATCCTCCTAATTTTGTTTTTCATGCCCTTTGTGACTGCGACACCCCCGAGTTGTTTTTGGGCAATAAAAAAACTGCATAGCAATCCCCACCAGTGGGAGTGCCTGCAGTCTCATTTCTCTCGCAATCACTTCACGCTCCTATCATAAACAGTGATCGTCAATCTGTCAATCATTTCTTTACAATTTATTTATATTTTGTATGAAAAGTAAAGAAAAAGGGAGATTGTTTGTAAAAAACTCCCTCTTTCCTGCTGCGGCGGAGGAAAAAAAGGAAAACCAAGAAAATGCGGCAAAATTTTGACAAAATCACTCTTGTTGTTTGTTTCAGCAAAGATTATAATAAAAGTACAAAAACAAAGTCGCTCAGAAAGCGGTGTATTGACAATCTGCACAGTTTTTGGGTCGCTTTTCGGGAATGGAGGTCTGTTGTATGTTGAAGAGGATCATTACGATCAGCCGGGAATACGGCAGCGGCGGACGGACGGTCGGCAAAATGGTGGCGGAACGTCTGGGATACAAATTCTATGACCGCGAGCTGATCCAGATGGTGGCGAATAAAAGCGGTTTTGCGCTGGAGTTTGTGGAGGAGAGCGGCGAGTACGCCGCGACCGGCAGCCTGCTGTACGGCCTTTCGGTCGGCGGCCTCTATACACAGGCCGGGTTTACCCCCGAGACACTGCCGCCTGCCGATAAGGTGCAGATCCTGCAGAACAACATCATTCAGGAGCTGGCCGAGAAGGACCCCTGTGTGATAGTTGGCCGTTCGGCCGACTATATCCTGCGGGAGCGGAAGGACTGCTTGAACGTCTTCATCCACGCGCCGCTCGAGCTGCGGGTCAAACGCGCGGTGGAGGAATACGGCCTGCCGGCGAAGAACGCCGAGAAGGCGGTGGCAAAGAAGGACAAGGGCCGTGCTTCTCAATATCGGCATTACACCGATCAGGTGTGGGGCATGGCGGACAATTACCACCTGACCCTCAACAGCGGGTATTTCAGCCTGGAGCAGTGCTGCGACATCATTGTCTCGCTGGTTAAATAAAGGGGCGGGAAACAGCGCATCTATTCGTGGTCAAAATAAGATAGGAACATATAAAAGGCAGGGGGTCTATCGGCCCCCTGTCTTTTTGGGTATTCAGAGAAATAGCTTCCTATATGACAGTACGGATGAGTTTTTTGTTTGGTTTCAAAAAGTCAATGGAACAATAGTCCGTCGGGTTTTTGGCGAGGAATGAAATCGAAAAAGCGACAAAAGAAAAAAAGAATATTCGTCAATTTAGATAAAAATAGAGAATGTTAAAGAGTAGTTGATTGACGAAAAAACAATTTAATGCTATGTTATGAAATAAAGTTTCGTAATGTTTTTTTGTATATGGGGTGAAAAAATGCAAGAGTTTAGGATCACGAAAATCGGCGCGGGTGCATGGAGCATTCTGGATGCAGGGGATTCTTCGTTTTATCTGGTGGAGGGAACCCAGCGCGCCGCTGTCATCGACACGGGGATTAGCCCGGGCAAGCAGATTGTGCCTGTGCTCCGCAGCCTGACCAGCCTGCCGCTTGTGCTGGTGCTGACTCATGCGCATATCGACCATATGCATCATATGGACGAGTTTGAGGAGGTATATCTTTGCCATAAGGAGATGACTTTGCCCGCCGAGATTCTGCAGGAACACATGGGAGGCAAAAGGCTGGACCTGGAACGGACCATTAACATTGGCAGCGAAAGCAAAATAGAGCTGGGCAAAGAGGTTCTGGAAGTTTGCGAAGTAGGCGGGCACACCCCCGGGAGCGTGGCTTTTTGGGCACAGGGACACAATTTGCTGTTCACAGGAGATGCGATTGGCAGCGGCTATGGGGTGTGGATGCAGGTGCCGGGTGCGCTGTCGATAGAGCGGTACCACAATAATCTGCGTGTGTTTTTGAAGTGGCTGGTTGACCGGGGCGGCCGGATGCAATTTTGGGGAGGGCACAGCTATCAGCAATTTCAATCCAGCCTAATTCCCGGATATAATCCGTTGAATATGGGCCTTTTGGCGGATTTGATTGACCTGACCGATGGGCTCATCACGGGAAAAATTGTCGGCAGACCGAGCAATGCGGATAAAATCATGACACCGGAGCCGGCTTTGTATGCCAGCTTTGGACGAGCTGAGATCCAATACCTGCCCTCCCGTGTTCGTGGATGAGAAAAAGCGAGGGGAAAAGACCTTTTTGAAAATGCAAATAGAAAAAATATAAAATGGTTTTTGTGAAAACATACAAAAAATATTATAAATCAGAAAAGTTCTTGACGAGAACGGTCAAAGAGTGTATAGTCCAAATTAGAAAAATAAGTTACGCAATTAAAACGCGTAACAAAAAACAGGAGGGTATCACATGAAAAGGATGTTGGCGCTTGTTCTGGCAATGGTAATGGTACTTTCGCTTTCCGCCTGCGGAGGCGCAGACGGCAGTTCTTCCGGCGGTGCAGGGGGAGCCTCCGGGGCACAGGCTGGGGATGATGAGAAGTTTGTGGCCTATTTTGTCGGCGTGATGGCCGGCGGTTCTGTTTGGGGGCAGGCACAGGCCGGATTTGAAGCTGCGTGCGAGGAGCTCGGCTGGGAGGGATACTATGTCTCCCCGAACCCCGCCAACGACACCTCCCAGATGGTGAATCTGGTGGAGACGGCGCTGACCAACAATGCGGATATGATCGCGGGCGTCTTTTACAGCGCGGATATCTTTGGTGATGTCTGTGGCCGCGCGATGGAGCAGGGGGTCCATATTGTGACCACCAACTGCTTTATGAACGAGGATCTGCAGGACTTCTGGATTGGCACCGATCCCGTCGGCATGGGAGTCTCGCAGGCAAAAACGCTCGCAGAGATTGCCGGGGATGACGAGGTCACGGTCGTCTACCTGCAGAGCAATGCGACCTCCGAGACACAGAATACCCAGTACGCGACCTTCTGCGATTATCTTGAGGATTATCCCAACATCACTGTCTTCGGACAGGAATTCTGCAATTCGCAGGCGATCGAGGCTTCCGATAAGGTGGCGAACCTGAAAAAGGCGAACCCGGAGATCAATGCGGTGGTCTGTGCGGATGGCGCCGGCACGCTGGG
>CALXBJ010000195.1 GCA_944386515.1 uncultured Pygmaiobacter sp. | reverse complement strand
GCTTCACGGTTGGCGTGGTAGAGGAAAAGCTCCTGCCCGTATTTTGCCTGTTTGCGATAGCGGTCCAGAATGTTCTCCACCGCGGCGGGGAACCCGCGCACGATCCCGACGTCCCGCACCGTGCCGTCCCGGAACATCAGGATCGGCTTGACATTCAGCAGGTCCGCCGCCAGCACCCGGATCGCGCCGACGCGGCCGGCCTTACGGAAATTATCCATCGACTCCACCACAAAATAAGCGCCGATCTTAGAGCGAACGACGTCTAGATGCGGCAGGATCTCAGCGACTGAGCAGCCCTGTGCGGCCAGCTTTGCCGCCTCCATCGCGACAATGCTCAGCGCATAGCAGTTCTGCAGCGAATCGTAGACGGTGATCGGGGTTTCAAAGCCCTGCTCCTCCAGCATTCTGGCAGCGGTGCAGGCAGTGCTGTACGCGCCGGACATCTTGCTGGTCAGCGCGACACAGAGGATCTCGTCACAGTCCTGCGCAGCGGAAAAGGCATCCATATACTGTGCAACATTCGGGTGAGAGGTTGTCGGCAGTTTTTTGCGCCCCTTCAGCTTTTCAAAAAAGGTGGGCGGATCGATCTCGACATTATTGAGATACTGCTCCTCCGGACTGAAAACAACAACATCCGGGATCACCGTAATTCCAAACTCGGCCGCAATTGCCGGTGACATCTCGGATGCGGAATTGGTAAAAACATGAACCCTTGCCATTGGAACCCTCCTATCTGAAAAGCGATCCTCTTTATTCGCCAATCGGTCTTATTTTACATGATTATCTGCAGAAAAGCTATATTTTTGGCCTTTTTTCTTAAAAAAAGTTCATTTATTCAAGACTGGTAACGCGTAAATGTATCATTTTACATCTATTCAAGATTTATTACCGTATGCAACTAAAAACGGCAGGCGCTGCGCCCTGTGCGGGACACACTGCCTGCCGTTTTTTCTCTCTTTTGAAATCCTTCGCCTTACCTTTTTTCCTGTAGACGCCCCCAGAGCCGGTCGACGGCGCGGGTCAGCTCGTTCAATTCCCGCTTGGGCAGCTTCTGCCCGGTTGCGGCAATTTCCTGCAGCAGTGAAATCACCGGCAGCAGCGGGCTGGGCTTGGGTTTGCTCTTTGGGGTGCGCACCGCCGCGACCGTGACCTGTGCGGTCTCGGCGAGCGACGGGGCGGGGGTCAGGCTGATTGCCGGCGCAAGCAGGTCGACCGTGTCCCCGCGCTCAGGGACAAAGGCGTCAAGCCCCCGCGTCTCGGTGAGATAAGCGGCAAACGACTCCGCCGCGGCAGGCTCGCCGTGGACCACAAAAACCGCCTGCGGCTTTTGGCGGAAACCGCCCAGCCAGCGCAGCAGCCCGTTGCGGTCGGCGTGTGCGGAGAGGCCGTCGATGTTTTCCACCGCGGCATTGACCGCAATCTCGCTGCCGAGGATTCGGACCTCCTTTTCCCCCTCCAGCAGCCGCCGCCCCAGCGTGCCCTCGGCTTGAAACCCGACCAGCACGACCGCATTTTTCGCGTTCCAGAGGTTGTATTTCAGGTGATGGCGGATCCGCCCGGCGTCGCACATCCCGGATGCCGAGATGATGATGCAGCTGCCCTGATAGCCGTTGATGCTCTTGGAATCATCCGACGAAATGGAGAGCTGCAGCTGGGGGAAATTGAGGATCTCATGCCCCTGCCGGAGCACCTCCATCGCCTCTTTATCGTAATAATAGCCGCTCTCAAACTTGTTGAAGATGGCTGTCGCCTCAATCGCGAGCGGCGAATCGAGAAAGACCGGGCAGCTTTCATATCCCGCGAAGGTTCCCTCGGCATACAGCTCCCGCAGATAGTAGAGCAGCTCCTGCGTGCGGCCCACCGCAAACGCGGGGATGACCACCTTGCCGCCCTGACGGAAGGTGTTCAGCACCACCCGGGCAAGCTGCGCCTTGACATCCCCCGCCGTGGGGTGGATGCGGTTGCCATAGGTGGACTCGATCAGCAGGAAGTCCGCCTCCCGCACGAACTGGGGGTCCTTGAGAATCGGCTGGTCCAGATTGCCCACATCCCCCGAAAAGACCACCTTTTTGGTGACCCCGTCCTCGGTGGCCCACACCTCGACCATCGAGGAGCCGAGGATGTGCCCCGCATCGGTCAGCCGGATGGTGAACGCATCGCTGAGCTTGAGCTGTGCGCCGTAGTCCAGCGGGCGGAAAAGGGCGGCCGTCCGGGCGGCGTCCTGCGTGTTGTAGAGCGGCTCTACCGGGGGCAGGCTCTGCCGCTCCCGCTTTTTGTTCTCCCACTCGGTGTCCATCTTCTGGATATGGGCGCTGTCCGCCAACAGGATCTGCGCCAGCTCCGCCGTCGCGCTGGTGCCGTAGATCGGCCCGTCAAACCCCTGCTTGACCAAAAGCGGCAGATGGCCGGTATGGTCGATATGCGCATGGGTCGCAACGATATAATCGATTTCAGACGCCGCGCAGGGCAGCTCCTGAATCAGGTCCGCATCCGACCCCTGAAACATTCCAAAATCCACCAAAAGGCGCTTGCCCCCCGCCTCGAGCAGATGTGCCGAGCCGGTGACCGTCTTTGCCGCGCCCAGAAAGCTGAGCTTCATCACGCCGCCTCCCCGTCGTGCCCCGCGCGCAGTGCGGGGCCTGTTGTTACCTTTATTTTAGGCCAAACCGCATTTTCCCGCAAGAGACCGGCGGCATTTTGCCGCCGGTCTTCCTTGCCCTTTCGGCCTGTTTTCTGTTTTCCGTGCTGAAAATTCAGTTTTTTTCAAAAACACTTGACAACCAAAGAAAGAATTGATATTATATTAGAGCGCTCTTGATTTACAGCGTGTTTTCACTGAGCGTTTTGATGTTTTGCTGGTGTAGCTCAGTTGGTAGAGCAGCTGATTTGTAATCAGCAGGTCGGGGGTTCAAGTCCGTCCACCAGCTCCATCAGTTGAGCAAAACTGAATATGGGAGTGTTCCCGAGCGGCCAAAGGGGGCAGACTGTAAATCTGTTGCTTTTCAGCTACGGTGGTTCGAATCCACCCGCTCCCACCAGACCCGGATGCTTCGGCATCCGGGTCTTTTTTATTGTTTTGCACCGCCCGGTCTATCCTGCCGCGGGCTGTCTGCCAGGCCCCGCTTTGGGCTGCCTGCAGCGCGGCTTTCCCGACGAAATTGAATGTTTTTCGCTTGCCTTTTCCCCCACGGGATGCTATAATGCACCCGTAATACGCCTCATATAATCCCGCGGTAGGGGCGGGAGTTTCTACGGGCCGGCCGTTCCGCCCTGCTATGAGTGCTGGATGCCACTGCTGTGGGACCCGGCGTTTTTTTCTGCAACAAAGGAGGAACAAGATGGATTTTGACGTCATCATCATCGGCGCAGGCCCCGGCGGCATCTACTGCGCCTACGAGCTTTCCCGCCTTGCACCGCAGCTGCGGGTGGCGGTGTTTGAGTCGGGGCATCCGCTCGCGGCGCGCCGCTGCCCCATCGACGGGGTGAAGGTCAAAACCTGCGTGGGCTGTAAAACCTGCTCCATCATGAGCGGCTTTGGCGGCGCCGGCGCCTTTTCGGACGGCAAGTACAACATCACCAACGATTTCGGCGGCACCCTGTACCAGTACATCGGCAAGCAGCAGGCGCTTGAGCTGATGCGGTATGTCGACCAGATCAACCTGCTCTACGGCGGCGAGGGAACCAAGCTCTATTCCACCGCCGGGACCCAGTTCAAAAAGCGCTGCATCCAAAACGACCTGCGGCTGCTCGACGCCTCGGTGCGCCATCTCGGGACCGACATCAACTATATCGTGCTCGAAAACCTCTACGCCGCGCTGCGGGACAAGGTCAGCTTTTTCTTCGACAGCCCGGTCAAATCAGTGGAGGAGACCGACGGCGGATTTGCCGTCCAGTCGGGCGAGACATCCTATACCTGCCGGCACTGCGTGATCTCGGTGGGCCGCAGCGGCAGCCGCTGGATGGAGACCGTCTGCCGCCAGCTGGGCATCGCCACCCACAGCAACCGGGTCGACCTCGGCGTGCGGGTCGAGCTGCCCGCCGAGGTGTTTTCCGACCTGACCGACGAGCTGTATGAGAGCAAGATCGTCTACCGCACCAGCAAATACGAGGATTTTGTGCGGACCTTCTGCATGAATCCCCGCGGCGCCGTCGTCAACGAGAACACCAACGGGATCATCACCGTCAACGGGCACAGCTATGAGGATCCCGCCAAGCAGACCGAGAACACCAACTTTGCACTGCTGGTCTCAAAGCATTTTTCTGAGCCGTTCCACGACTCCAACGGGTACGGCGAATCCATCGCCCGGCTGAGCAATATGCTGGGCGGCGGGGTCATTCTGCAGCGCTTTGGGGACCTGATTCGCGGCCAGCGCTCCACCCAAAAGCGGATCGACGAGTCCTTTGTTACCCCCACCCTCAACGCCACCCCCGGCGATTTGAGCCTTGTGCTGCCCAAGCGGATCCTCGACGGCATCATCGAGATGATCTACGCGCTGGATAAGATCGCGCCGGGCACCGCAAACGACGACACCCTCCTCTATGGCGTGGAGGTCAAGTTCTACAATATGGAGGTCGAGGTCGACGAACACCTGTCCGCCGGCCGCGAGGGGCTGTATGTCATCGGGGACGGCAGCGGCATCACCCATTCGCTCTCCCATGCCTCCGCCAGCGGGGTGTATGTCGCCCGGAATATTGCGGGGTGCTGAGTCCTTCACCCCTGCTTTGGCCCAAAAAACAGATCTTCCCGATCTGTTTTTTGGGCTTTTCCTTTTATTCCTGCTCGGTGCGGCTGGGCTCCGACGCGATTGTGATCAAGGTGTCCCCCGGCCGCACAACGGTTTTGCCCGTTGGGATGATCGTCTGCGCGCCCCGCCGGATCAGCACAACCAGCTGGCGCTTGGCCGCGAACTTGGAAATGGGCTGGTTGGCCAGACGGCTGGTAGCGTCAACTCCCAGTTCGTGCATCTTCAGCCCGCTCTCCCCCTCAAAGCTGGGGGCAACCATAACCAGAAGATCCCCCTGCCTGAGGACCGTCGCACCGTTCGGCACAAGATTTTCCCCGTCCCGCACAATCAGCGCCACCAGCAGTTCTTCAGATAGCGGCAGCTCGCTGAGGGACCGCCCGCACCAGCGGTGCCCCTGCTGCAGGTGAATTTTAAAAAATCCGATCTCCCCCTCCTCCTGATAATCCGTAAAGGTTCTCCCAACGTCCGCCTGTCGGTCAATCATGGCCAGCTGTTTTGCCGCCCAAGGCAGAAGGGCGCCCTGTATCGAGATTGAGAGCAGCACCACGCAGAAAACCAAATTGAAGATATCGTATCTCGTCTGCACACCGCTGAGCACCGCCGAAATGGCAAAGACGATGGACGCCGCACCTCTCAGGCCCGCAAAGGAGACCAGCCCAATCTGCCGCATTGACACCCGGAAGGGAAGCAGGAGCAGCGCGCAGACCAGCGGCCGGGCGGCGAGGGTGAGGAAGGCCATAATCCCAAGCGCCGGCAGCAGCACCGCCGGCAGCTGCGACGGGGTGACCAACAGCCCCAGAAGGAAGAAGATAATAACCTGCGCCACCCCGGTGAGCACCTCAATGAAATGGACAAAGTATTTTTTGTGGGACAGTTCCGTATTCCCCAAAAAGATCCCGCACAGGTACACGCTCAGATACCCGTTGCCGCCCAGAATTGCCGGCAGCGCATAGGAAAAGAGCATCACCCCGAACAGGAAGATCGTCCTGCTCTGTTGGGAGTCAAAAAGGTCGTGCCGGAGCAGCCAATCGGACATCCGCCCGATCAGCAGCCCTCCGGCCACCCCGAACAGAATCTGTGCAAGCAGCACCTGAAAGAGCGGCGTCTGCCTGCCTGCCAGAATCCCGATAAAAACGTTGGTCAGCATATAGGAGGCCGGGTCATTGGACCCGGCCTCCAGCTCCAACAGCGAGTCCGCATGATCCTTCAGCGCCAGCCTGCGGGATCTCAGGATATTGAAAACAGAGGCTGCGTCGGTGGAAGAGAGCACCGAGCCGATGAGCATACTCTCCGCCCATGGCAGTCCAAAAGCGGCCCGCACAAACAGCCCCACTGCGCCTGCCGTACCCAAAACGCCAAGGGTGGACAGCACCGTGGCGCGCACGACCACCGGCCGCGCGGCTTTCAGATTTGTCCCAAACCCGCCGTAAAACATGATGAAGATCAGGCAGGTCGAGCTGATCAGATTCACTGATGCATAGTCATTGAATGAGATCTTCAGGATGCCATCCTCTCCGAAGAGGATCCCCAGCAGCAGGAAGATCAGCAGCGAGGGCACCGGGACCCTCTCGAGAACTCTATTGAGCAAAATGCAGATCACAATCACCGCACTGATCATCAGAATGCCCTCATTCATTCCGCAGCCTCCTCTCCTTTGCTCTCCATCATACTGTACTTTTTGTTTAGTATCTCGAGTCGTTATACAAAAAGTATATCATCTTTTTTCCCTTTTCACAATCAAAAAGGCGCTCGGTCCGGGTTGAATCCCAGGCCGGGCGCCTTTTCTCATCGTTTCCTTGCGCTTCACGCCTCCGCCCGCTTGTGCCTGCTCATCTGCACCGTCGCGGCCAGTGCCGCCGCTGTGCACAGCAGCCCGGCCACGGCGAGGGATGTCGGTGTCAGGCCGGTCAGCAGCGCCCCCAGCGCCCCGCCGGCGCGGGTCAGCAGGGTGTCCTTGCCGCTCGACGCCTCCATCATCCGGGGCAGCACCACCGAGCCGAACATCCACAGCCCCCACATCGTCCAAACCGCCCGCTTGCCAAACCGGGCGATCAGTGCGCCGATGAAGTCCGCAAGGATCACCCCGACTACCGGAAATGCGGCGAGGAACAACGGGTGCAGCAGGACCTTTGCCGCCTGACGGTATACCGCGAGCAGCTCGGGGGCCGCATTTTTCGCGCCGGCAAACTCCAGCCAGCCCAGCGCCACCATCAGCACAAAGCAGAGCAGCAGAACCAGCATCCCCATCAGATAGTTGCCGATCATAAAACCGATGCGGGTGCGACTCATCAGGATCGCGTGGTGGAGCCCGATGACAAACTGCATCGCGACCGAAAAGAAGACCGCCAGCAGCCCAAACCCCGCGAAAAGCACCCCGAACGGAAGCCATTCCCCCTCTGCCATCAAACCGACCCCCATCGCGAACAGACGGCCCAGCACAAAGCCGCCGGCCACAAATCCCAGCTGGGGCGGCAGATTGCGCCATTGGGCGCTCCATTCCCTGCGGATTGTATCCATCCCGCTTACCTCCTTTTCAAACCTTGACCTGTGCACTCCGGAAAAACACCCAGCACGCCGCCGCCGTCAGCGCGCCGCCGGCCAGCATCAGCCCGCCGGCCGCCGCAAGCGGCAGCCCGGCCGCCCAGCGCGCCAGCTGCTGCAGCGCCTGCATCCGCTGATCGCCGGCCACCATGCCGATAAAAACCCCCGAAACCGCGCACAGCAAAACGATGCTCAGCGCGTAAAAGACCATCCCCCACTTGCCGTACCGGTAGGCCAGCAGGCCGGAGAGCTCGGTCAGTGTATCAATTAAAAACAACGCCGCGAAAAAGGCAAACGGCACACCGCCCAGGCCCTTCATATCAAGGCCGGTCAGTGCGATTCCCGCCGCAAGGGCCAGCGCCCCCGCTCCGCAAAAGCAGAGATTTGCCAGCTGCCGCACCGCAAAAACACCGGCCCGGGTGGTCCCCAGCCTGAGATAAAGAAAGGCGGACTGGGGATAAAAATTGATGCTCGTGCCGATCCCCATCATCAGCCAGCTCGCCGCCGCAAACGGGCCGAAACAGACCGCCACCGTCTCGGGGATCGCATCCACCGGCGCGCAGAACACGCAGCACAGGCAGAGGAAGGCGGTCAGTCCCGCCGCCACCCCAAGGCACTGTGCCAGCGGCCACCACTGGCAGCGCAGGTTGCGCACAACGCCCTCTCTCATCTCCCGCTCACCTCCGCCGCCTCATCCCCGCAGACTGCGACAAAGAGCTTTTGCAGGCTCAGCGGGGCGAGGTCCACCTCCCGACCGGCCACCAGCGGCCGGATATTCTGACCCGGCGCCGTTGAGACATAGGCCGTCTTTGCCCGTCCCATCCGGTCGGTGTGGTAGACGGTCAGTCCCGTGCAGGCGGCGTCGACCTCATCCTCTCTTCCGCTGACCGCCCAGAAGCGGGAAACCAGCTCATCGGTATCCTCCATCAGCCGCAGGCGCCCGTCCTGCAGCAGGATCACCTTTTCAAAGATATTGGCCGCCTCCTCGATGATATGGGTCGAGATGACAAATGCCCGTCCGGTCTCCATCTGGTCCTCTAAAAGCAGCTGATAAAACCGCTCCCGCGCCACAACATCCAGCCCGGCTACCGGCTCATCCAGAATCGTGATTTCGGCTCTGCTGGCCAGCGCGACGACGATGGTCACCATCGAGAGCATCCCCTTGCTGAGCTTGGCGATCCGTTTTTTGACATCCAGCCCAAATATTCCAATCAGCCGCTCGGCATAGGGCTCATCCCAGTTCGGATAATAGGCGCGGGCGATCCGCAGATATTCCTTCACCTTATACGCCGCGCTGCCGAAGGTGTTCAGCGGGTTGATCTCGCGGGAAAAGCAGATATGGTCCAGCGCCGCCTGATTCTCCCACACCGGCTCCCCGTTCAGGGTGACCCTGCCGGAGGTTGCCGGATTCTGCGCGGTCAGCAGCGAGAGCAGCGTCGTCTTGCCCGCCCCGTTGCGCCCGATCAGGCCATAGATATGCCCCTGTTCCAGCTGCAGGGTGACATCGTCCAGCACTCGTTTTCCGTTATATTCCTTGCACAGATGTTCACAGCTCAGCACCATTGTATCGCTCATAGCTTCCTCCTAAATCTGTTTGTCCGTCCCGTCCTGTCACTGTTTGCCTTCTTCCCTTGCGCGGCGGATCATCTCAATCAGTTCCTCCTCGGTGATCGAAAGGCTCCGCGCCTCCTCTACCAGCCCCAGCACGAAACGGGTGTAAAAGCTGCTTTTCCTCTTTTCAATGATCTGGCTCTTTGCGCCCGGCGCGACAAACATCCCGATCCCCCTCTTTTTATACAGAATCCCCTGATCCACCAGCAGGTTGATGCCCTTTGCCGCGGTTGCCGGGTTGATCGCATAAGCCCGTGCCAGCTCGTTGGTGCTGGGCGCCCGCTCCTCCTCCAGCAGGATACCGCGCAGGATGTCATCCTCGATCTTTTCCCCAATCTGCAGATAGATCGACCGCTCCTCGGATAGTCCCAGATTCAAATGCTCCCCTCCCCTCTGCTGCTCTTTTATTTCGGTTATATGGTTCATCACTTGTGTAACTAACTATATAACATTTTAGAGCCCTTGTCAATCCGTTTTCTCCTTGAGGAAAGAAAAAGAGAACCGGGACGCTTTTGCACATCCCGGTTCTCTTTTTGCAAATTCGGATTTCTTTGCCTCAAAAGGGCCTGATTCAGGCATTTGCCTCGAGATAGTCCGCCGCGAACTGGGCATACATCGCGGCGCCGCGCTTGAGCACATCCTCCGGCACGTCGTACTTCTCGTGGTGGTTGATATAGGGGTGGTCTGCGTCCCGGCTGCCCAGGAAGGCATAGATGCCGGGGACCTTCTCCATAAAGAAGGCATAGTCCTCGCTGCCCATCATGGTGGGCAGGTCGCCGACCCCCTCCTCGCCGAACAGCTTGACCGCCGCCGCCCGCGCAATGGCGTTGATCTTCTCATTGTCGTTGATCAGCGGAGGGGTCATGTGGGCGTACTTGGTCACATCCGCCGACGCGCCAAAGGCCTCCGCGGTGTTCTTGACAATCCGGCGCAGGTCCTCCTCCATCGTCGCGAGGGTCTCGCGGGAGAAGGTGCGCACCGTGCCCTCCATTACCACCTTGTTGGCAATGATGTTGAACCGCTGGCCGCCGTTGATGGTGCCGATGGTGACGACACAGGGGTTGAGCGGATTGTTGTTGCGGGAGACATAGGCCTGCAGGTCCTGCACGATGGCCGCCGCCGCGACCAGCGCGTCGGTGCCCAGATGCGGGGTGCTGCCGTGGGTGGACAGCCCCTCGACCTCGATGGTAAAGCTGTCGCAGCAGGCCATCCGGTTGCCGGCGGAAACATCCACCAGCGGCGCGTCAAAATCGCCCCAGATATGGGCGCCGTAGATGGCGTCCACCCCGTCGAGGACCCCCTCCTCGATCATCTGCTTTGCGCCGGTGGCGATCTCCTCGGCAGGCTGGAACAGCAGCTTGACGGTGCCGGCCAGCTCGTCCTTGACCTCGGAGAGGATCTTGGCGCCGCCCAGCAGCATCGCGATGTGGTTGTCGTGGCCGCAGGCGTGCATCGCGCCCTCGTTCTTGCTGGCAAACGGCAGCCCGGTCTCCTCGACCACGCTCAGCGCATCGATGTCGGCCCGCAGCGCAACCGTCTTGCCCGGCTTGCCGCCCCGGATGATGCCGACCACCCCGTTGCAGGTGGAGCAGAGGCTCGCCTCGATGCCCATCGCCTCCAGATCCGCCTTGATGCTCTTCGCGGTCTCGACCTCCTGCCCGGACAGCTCGGGGCAGGTGTGATAATAGCGCCGCCGCTCGATGATGTAGGATTCGTTCTTTTCCGCGCGTTCACGAACATTCATGGGATAACACTCCTCTTCTTTCGATTTTGTCGGCGGCGGTCACTCCGCCTTGGCTGCAAGGTAGTCCACTGCGAACTGGGCGTGCATCGCGGCGCCCCGCTTGAGGACGCTCTCCGGCACATCATAGTGGTCGTTGTGGTTGCTGGCCGTGTGGTCCGCGTCGTGGCTGCCGAGGAAACCGAAAACGCCGGGAACCTTTTCCATGA
>CALXBJ010000194.1 GCA_944386515.1 uncultured Pygmaiobacter sp. | reverse complement strand
CCAACCGCGAGCCCAGCGCAGCGGGTCGCGGTTGGAAGCGAGGAGCAGCAGAATGAGCGCGCGATGAGCTTTGCAATGAAATGAAAAAGCTCGTCGCAAGCGATATGTCGCTTGCGACGAGCTGGTGTCCTCGGCGGGAGTCGAACCCACGGCCTTTCGCTTAGGAGGCGAACGCTCTATCCAGCTGAGCTACGAAGACATCTTTCTGCCGCCGCCCTTTTCGGCAAACGCCGGCGCGGGCGGGGATTTCTTGGCGCTGCGGGCGGCGGCCTTGCCGCAAACCCGTTTTGCCGTAAACCTTATTATATAGGAGCTTTTGGGAAAAATCAAGTTGAAAGCCGCGCGCCGCAGTGCTATAATATCCCGTGCCTGCGGTATATCCATGCCGCCCTTTTTTGAATTTAGGAGGAACCTGCCTTGGATTATCAGATACTGAAAAAACACAAGAAAAAATTCTTTTCGTCCCCCACAAGGACCATCGTCGCCAGCTTTTGCCTTGTCATCCTCACCGGCACTTTGCTGCTGATGCTCCCCTTCGCCACAAGGGACGGGGAGATCGCCGCTGTCGACGCCCTCTTCACCGCCACCTCCGCCACCTGCGTGACCGGGCTGATCGTCTACGACACCTTTACCAAGTTCACCCTTTTCGGGCAGGCGGTCATCCTGACGCTGATCCAGGTCGGCGGCCTCGGGCTGGTCACGCTGGCCACCTTTTTCGGCTTCGCGCTGCGCAAAAAGGTCAGCATCAAGAGCATGATGCTCGCCAGCGAGTCGGTCAGCATCGACAGCGCCGCCGGCGCGCGCCGGATGATCAACCTCGTCATCTGCACCAGCGCCGGCTTTGAGCTGGCCGGCACCCTCGCCCTCGCCGCCGTCCTTGTGCCCCGGTTCGGGGCGTCCGGCATCTGGATGGCGGCCTTTACCGCCATCTCCGCCTTCTGCAACGCCGGGTTCGACATCTTCGGCTTCCTGGGCGAGTACGGCAGCCTGACCCACTTCGCCGACAACTGGTATATCCTCACCGTCGTCATGCTGCTGATCATCTGCGGCGGGCTGGGCTTCATCGTCTGGCAGGACCTGTTCGAGATGCCCCGCCGCCGCAAGCTCGCGCTGCACACCAAGCTGGTGCTGATCGCCACCGCGCTGCTGATCTTCGGCGGCGCCGCCGCCATCGGCGCGATGGAGTGGAACAACCCCGACACCATGGGCGGGATGTCCCCGTCCGGCAAGGTCCTGTCCAGCCTGTTCCAGTCGGTCACCTGCCGCACCGCCGGCTTCAACAGCATCGACCAGGCGGGGATGCACTCGATCACCAAGCTGATCTGCACCCTGCTGATGTTCATCGGCGCGGCCCCCGGCGGCACCGGCGGCGGCGTCAAGGTGACCACCTTCACCGTGATGATCCTCACCGTCGCCGCCGTGCTGCACGGCCGCGAGGACCCCGTGCTGCGGGAGCGCCGCGTCGACAAAAAAACCGTCTACCGCGCGATGACCATCATCACCCTCGCGCTCGGGGTGCTGCTGTGCACCACCCTGTTCATGGTCTTTGACACCCCCGTGCCCGGCGGCAGGATCGACGACAACCTCATCGACTGCCTGTTTGAGGCGGCCTCCGCCTTCGGCACCGTCGGGCTGTCCAGCGGGGTCACCGCGATGCTCGGGCCGACCGTCAAGGTGGTCACCTCGCTCACCATGCTCATCGGCCGGGTCGGCCCCATCTCGATGGGGATGACCCTCGCCGCCCAGACCAGCGAGCTGACCCGCCGCGAGGTGCTGCCCGAGGCCAAGATCGTCGTCGGCTGACCGGCGCGCCGCGCGCCCTTCCTTTACCGCCGCGCCCTGCCGCCGGGCTGCTGGCCGGCGCGGCTGCCCCTTGGCGCTTTGCGGCGCGGGCCGCCGGCGCGGTTTCTTTCGCCGGGAGGGCCGGCGGGCGGGTGCGCGCCGCTGCATGACGCGCTCAAATTTTATCCAATGCTGAGCGCCGATGCGCGGGTGCGCTTACAATGCACCGCCCGTCCTTGTCTGCGCCCGCCGAGCGCCGCCGGCGCGGTTTCTTTCGCCGGGAGGGCCGGCGGGCAGAAGCGCGGGGGCGCGAAACCAAGCGCGGGGAAAAGGCGGCCCTTTCCCCCGCGGCCCCTGCCCACCGGACAATCCCGCGGGCGGGAAAATGCAAAAAATGGGGCAGATTCGACAAAAAACGGCCTTGTTTATTGACCTTTCTGCCAGTGTGTATTATCATAAAAACGCGGCCGGATCGCCTTCGGCCGCG
Source organism: uncultured Pygmaiobacter sp. (assembly GCA_944386515.1). GTDB lineage: Bacteria > Bacillota > Clostridia > Oscillospirales > Ruminococcaceae > Pygmaiobacter. Next base: position 2,862 of record CALXBJ010000194.1, on the reverse strand, counting down.
TCTGTTTCGCCAAGGCGTTAGCGAAAACTAACGACGGGCGATTCGGGCGGAGCATATGTTCTGCGGCTGTTTTGTTTGCGGCGCGCGCCCACGGGCGGCGCGCGGGCCGCGTGATTTTGGGCCTGCCGGGCGGGCAGGGGCGGGAGGTTTTGAGAAGATGAGATTGGACGAGCTGGAGATCGGCCGCAGCGGCCGGGTGACCGCGGTCGGCGGGGAGGGGGCGCTGCGGCGCCATCTGCTGGACATGGGGCTGACCCCCCGCACCGTGGTGACGGTGCGCAAGCGGGCCCCGCTGGGGGACCCCATCGAGCTGCGGCTGCGCGGGTATGAGCTGACGCTGCGGGGGGAGGACGCGGCCAAGATCACCGTCGAGCCGATGGAGGAGGGGGAGCGCGGATGATCTTTGCACTTGCGGGAAACCAGAACAGCGGCAAGACCACCCTGTTCAACCAGCTGACCGGCTCCAACCAGCACGTGGGCAACTTCCCCGGGGTGACGGTGGAGCAGAAGGCCGGCGCGCTGCGGGGGGAGAAGGATGTGCAGGTGGTCGACCTGCCGGGCATCTACTCGCTGTCCCCCTACACCAGCGAGGAGATCGTGACAAGGGACTATCTGCTGAGCGGGCAGGCGGACGGGATCATCAACATCGTCGACGCGACCAACATCGAGCGCAACCTCTACCTGACGCTGCAGCTGCTCGAGCTGGGACTGCCCACCGTCATCGCGCTGAACATGATGGACGAGGTGCGGGCGGGGGGCGGCAGCATCGAGATCCAAAAGCTGTCCGAGGAGCTGGGGGTGCCGGTGGTGCCGATCTCGGCCGCGAAGGACGAGGGGGTCGGCGAGCTGGCCCACATCGCCGTCGAGACGGTGCGCGCCCACCGGCTGCCCGCGCGGCTGGACTTCTGCTCGGGTGCGGTGCACCGGGCGATCCACTCGATCGCCCACATGGTGGAGGACCACGCCGCCGCCATCGGGGTGCCGATGCGGTTTGCCGCCACCAAGCTGGTGGAGGGGGACGAGCCGATGCTCGAGCAGCTGCGGCTGAGCGACAACGAGGTCGAGCTGCTGGGCCACACCATCACCGAGATGGAGACCGAGCTGGGCACCGACCGGGAGGCCGCGATGGCCGATATGCGGTACAGCTTTATCGAAAAGCTCTGCGCCGACACCGTGAAGCGCCCGGCCGAGAGCCGGGAGCATCTGCGCAGCGTCAGGATCGACGCGGTGCTGACCCACCCGGTGCTGGCGATCCCGATCTTTATCGGGATCATGGCGGCGGTGTTCTGGCTGACCTTCGGGGTGATCGGCGCGGCGCTGAGCGACCTGCTCGAGATCGGGGTCGGCTGGGCGACCGCCGCGGCCGAGGGCTGGCTGGTCGACTTCGGCACCAACCCGGTGCTGCGCAGCCTGATCATCGACGGCATCTTCGCGGGGGTCGGCTCGGTGCTGAGCTTTCTGCCGGTCATCGTGGTGCTGTTCTTCTTCCTCTCGCTGCTGGAGGATTCGGGCTATATGGCGAGAGTCGCCTTTGTGATGGACAGCCTTTTGCGCCGCATCGGGCTGAGCGGGCGCAGCTTTGTGCCGATGCTGATCGGCTTTGGCTGCAGCGTGCCGGCGATTTTGTCCGCCCGCACCCTCTCCAGCGAGCGGGACCACCGGATGACCATCCTGCTGATCCCCTTTATGAGCTGCAGCGCCAAGCTGCCGATCTACGGCCTGATGACGGCGGCCTTCTTTCCCGAGCGGGCGGCGCTGGTGATGATCGCCCTCTACCTGATCGGGATGGCCCTCGCGGTGGGGGTGGGGCTGGTCTTCAAGCACACCCTCTTCGCCGGCAACCCGGTGCCCTTTGTGATGGAGCTGCCAAACTACCGGCTGCCCAGCCCGAAGAGCGTCGTTTTGCTGATCTGGGAGAAGGTCAAGGACTTCCTCACGAGGGCCTTCACCGTGATCTTTGTCGCCTCGATCGCGATCTGGATTTTGCAGACCTTTGACATCCGGTTCAACCTCGTCGCGGACAGCGCCGACTCGATGCTGGCCTCGGTGGGCCGGCTGATCGCCCCCGTCTTTGCGCCGCTGGGCTTCGGCGACTGGCGGGCCGCCACCGCGCTGCTGGCCGGCTTTAGCATGAAGGAGGCGGTGGTCTCCACCTTCGCGGTGCTGGCGGGGGACCTTGGGACCCTCTTCCGCCCGCTGACCGCCTTCTCCTTCCTGATCTTCACCCTGCTGTACACCCCCTGCATCGCGGCGGTCGGCACCGTGCGCAAGGAGCTGCACTCCCGCGCGGCGGCGCTGGAGCTGGTGCTGTTCCAGACCGCGTTTGCCTGGGCGGCGGCCTTTTTGGTCTATCAGGCCGGGCTGCTGCTCGGGCTGTGAGAGGGGGCGGCGGGATGCAGCCGGTCGACCTTTTGCTGCTGGGGCTGATCCTGCTCGCCGCGGCGCTCGCGCTGCGGGCGGCATGGCGGCGGCGGGGCCGCTGCTGCGGCGACTGCAGCCGCTGCGGGGGCTGCGGCGGACGCGGCCCAAAGCGGGACGGCGGCCCAAAGGGCGGCGCGGCCCCCAAAGCCCGCTGAAAGGCAGCGCGGCAAAAAGCGGCCTTTTGACAGTTTTTTATACAGGGGCCTTTATAGGGGATTTTTTTCAAGGCCGCCGGCGCGGCGGGTTTTTTGACAGGGGTTTTTGACAAGGGTTTTTGACAAGGGCTTTGTCCAAGGCCGCCGGCGCGGCGGGTTTTTTGACAGGGGTTTTTGACAAGGGCTTTGTCCAAAGCCGCCGGCGCGGCGGGGGCTTTTTGGAAGCCCCCCAAAAAAACGCCCCGGCGACGGGACGGAAATTTGAAGGATGCGGGCCGGACGACCT
>CALXBJ010000193.1 GCA_944386515.1 uncultured Pygmaiobacter sp. | reverse complement strand
CAAAAAGCGGCCTTTTGACAGTTTTTTATACAGGGGCCTTTATAGGGGATTTTTTTCAAGGCCGCCGGCGCGGCGGGTTTTTGACAGGGTTTTTTGACAAGGGCTTTGCCCAAAGCCGCCGGCGCGGCGGGGGCTTTTTGGAAGACCTCCAAAAAAACGCCCCGGCGACGGGACGGAAATTTGAAGGATGCGGGCCGGACGACCTGTTGCAGGCCGCCCGGCCCTTTTTTGACCGCCCGGATTTTTTCGGGCGGGGGCGGCGGCGCGGCCCCGTTTCCCGTTTTTTTGGGGCGGATGGGGGCGGCGCGGCGCTGATTCCCAGAAGTTTTCGGGCGAAAGACGCGGGGCGGCGATGCGGCGCGGCTTTTGCTTAACCGCCCGGATTTTTTGGGAGAGCGGGCGGCGCGGCTCTACTTCCCCGGATTTTTTTGGGGCGGGGGCAGCGGCGCGGTTCTACTTCCCCGGATTTTTTCGGGGCAGGGGCGGCCGGCTTTGCTTTCCCCGGATTTTTTCGGGCGAAAAACGGAGGGGCGGCGGCCCGGCGCGGAAAAATTCCCGGCAAAAAAAGCGGGGCGCGGGCGGTCCCTATCGGTGCGGGCGCGGCGCGCGCGGCGGGGGGGACCCCAAAAGCCCCAAAACGTCCCCATAAAAGAGAGAGACAGGAGGAGCCTTGGATGAAACAATCGAGCGATCGGCTTTCCCCCCGCGCGACGCGGGCGCTGGTCTACCTGATGACGCTGCTCTTCTCGGCGGCGTTCCTCTTTGCGGGCAACCGGCTGGCGGCGGTGGGCGGCGGGCTGCTGCCCCCGTGGGACGACGGCAGCTTTTTGAGCGGGACGGTGACCGAGATCCTCAGCCGGGAGGTCACCGGATCTGCCGGGCTGCAGCAGGGGCAGACGGTGGAGAATGTCGAGATCCGGTTCGCCGTGACCCTCGCGGACGGCAGCGCGGCGCGGGGCATCCAGACGGTCGACGGGCTGAGCCCGGTCGGCCTGCCCGAGGTCGCCGCCGGCGACCGGGTCACCCTTGTGCCGAATGCCGACCCGCTGACCGCCGACGACTGCCCTTACCGGCTGGACGACTACCAGCGGCTGGGCGGGCTTGCGGTGCTGGCGGCGGTGTTCCTGCTGGGGGTCGCCGCGATGGGCCGGATGAAGGGGGTGCACACCATCCTCTCGCTGCTGCTGACCTGCGCGGCGGTGTTCTGGGTCTTTCTGCCGCTGGTGCTGGGCGGCTTTAACATCTACCTGTCGGCGGCGGCGGTCTGCATCTATGTGACCGCGGTGACCCTGCTGCTGGTCAACGGCCCGCACCGCAAAACCCTCGTCGCGGTGGCCGGCTGCAGCGGCGGGCTGCTGCTGGCCGGGCTGCTGGCGGTGGCCACCGCGCGGGCGCTGCGGCTGACCGGCATGGCCTCGCAGGAGGCGCTCTATCTGGCCGACCTCTCGACCCGGCGGCCGGTCGACCTCGCCGGCGTCGCCTTTGCCGGCATCCTGATCGGTGCGGTGGGCGCGGTGATGGATGTCGCGATGGGCCTGTCCAGCGCGCTGTGGGAGCTGCGCTGCAACGCCGCGCGGCCGGGCTTTGCGCTGCTGCTGCGCAGCGGGATGAACATCGGCCGGGACATGATGGGCACGATGGCCAACACGCTGGTGCTGGCCTACATCGGCTCCTCGCTGCCGACGGTGCTGCTGCTGACCGCCTACTCCGCCTCGGTGGCCGGGCTGCTCAACCGGGAGATGATCGCCGCCGAGCTGGTGCAGGCGATCATCGGCAGCCTTGCGATCCTGCTGACCGTCCCGCTGACCGCGCTGCTGGCCAGCGCGCTGTACCCCTCCGCCGCGCCGGACGCGCCGCCGGCAGAGGGGGCAAAGGACGGGCGGGAAGGCCAGGAGGTGCACAGCGCTGTGCCGGGCGGCGGCCCGGGGATGCCGGACGATGCGCCGGAGACCCTGCCGGGCAGCGCGGCGGGGCGGCCGCTGCCCGGCGCGAAGGAGGACGGCGGACAGTAAAGAAGCGGCGGGGGCTTTTTTTCGGGGCTGCGCGCTCGGCGGGGGCTTTTTTTCGGGGCCGCGCCCGGCGGGGCGGCGGGGAATTTTCACAGCTGGCCCCGGCGCCCCGGCGGGGATTTTCAGGGCCGCGCGCGGGCGCTTTCTTTTAACCGGTGAGGGCGCTGCGGCGGGTTTTTTCGGTTTCCGGCAGCAGGGCTTTTGCGATTTTCCTTTTCGGATTCCCACTCAAAAACTTTTCGGATTCCCGCTCGAAAACTCCTCGGATTCCTCCTCGAAAATTTTTCGGATTCCCTCCTCGAAAAAGTGAACAGAATACAGCAAACGGGCACACCCCTGCGGCGGGGCGGCCCGTTTGCTTTGTTTTGGCAAAAAGATGCGCGGCTTCTGCGCCCGGCGCGGTTTTTTCAGGGCCGTGCCCGGCGGGGGTTTTCATGGATTGGCCCCGGCGTTTTTTTCAGGGCTGCGCCCGGCGGGGCGGCGGGGAATTTTCACAGCTGGCCCCGGCGGGGCGGCGGGGATTTTCAGGGCAGCGCGCCCGGTGAACCGCGGCGCTTTGGCGGCGTCTTCCCCCCGGCGCGGGTCAGTCGACCAGCTCCAGCAGCTCGGCGACCTCCTTGCGGGGCGGGGCGGCCTTCGGCTCCTCCAGCGGGTAGCCCACCGCGATCAGCGCGGCCAGCCGCTCGGACGCCGGCAGCGGCACGATCTCCCGGATCGCCGGCTCGTCAAAGATGCCCAGGATCACGCTGCCCAGCCCCTTGGCGTGGGCCGCAAGGCAGAAGGTCTGGGCCGCGATGCCGGCGTCAAACGCCTCCCACCGGTCCCCCTGCGCGGTCGAAAAGCTGCCGTCCGGCTCGTACCCGCTGACCCCGCGGCAGACGGTCAGCAGCACCAGCGCCCGGCAGCGGCTGATCGTCTTGGCGTTAAAGGCAAACCCCGACACCCCCCGCTCGGCGATCTCGGCCAGCGTCTTTGGGCTGCGGACAACATGGTACCTCACCGCCTGCGTGTTCTTCCAGCTCGGGGCGAAGCGGGCCAGCGCGACAACCTCCTCCAGCACCGCGGCGTCCACCTGCCGGTCGGCGTATTTGCGCACGCTCCTTCTCCCCTCAATGCACTCCTCTGCGCGCATGAAAAAACCTCCTTTTTTCAATCGTTTGTCCTTTGCGGCGGCGGCCCCGGGCCGCGGGCGGTTTGCCGGCCGGCGGCGTTTCAAGCTGCGGCTTTGGCAGGCCCGGCGCTCCCCGGCCCCCCGCCCGGCTTCCCGCGCGGGAGGCGGCCGCCTTTCAGCTCCATCCTACCATATCCCGCCGCCCCGCCGCAAGCGGCTTTTGCCGCGGGATTTTTCCCGGGAAGGGGAACGGGCGGCGGTGCGGCGCGGGGCGTTTTTTTAGGGGGGGAGAAGAGAGGGGCGGGGGAGCTTGGCGCGGCGGGCTTTTTTGCGGGGGAGGGAAGGGGGCGGCTGCATCCGATGTGGGAGCGTCGCCCCTCTTTTGCGCGGCGGGGGCGGCCTTTTTTTGCGGGATGTATTGACAAAGATTCTTGTCAATGCTATGATAAATATAACAAAGAAACTTGTCATTTTGACAAGAATCCTATTCATAAAACAGGGAGGGGAAGGAGATGCCGCTGCAAAATCGCCTGCGGGAGCACCGGGCCCGTCTGGGGCTGAACCAGCAGCAGCTGGGGCAGATGGTCGGGGCGTCGCGGCAGACCGTCAGCCTGATCGAGCGGGGGGACTATCACCCGTCGGTGCTGCTGGCGCTGCGGATCGCCCGGGTGTGCGGCGTGCCGCTGGAGGAGATCTTTTTCTTGGAAGGAGAGGACAGGGATGAAGAGGAAACAAACGGGTAAGCGCCGGGTCGGGCTGCGGTTTGCGGGGACGGTTCTGCTCAGCCTGCTGATCGGGGTCGTCATCGGCATCGGGGTCGGGGCGGGGGGAGGCTGGCTCGCCGCCGGGCTTGACTGGCTGGGGTGGGCGGCGTGCGCCGCCGCGCCCGCGCTGATGGCGGCGGTGGGGCTGCTGGGCCTTGGGGCCGCCGGCTGGATGCTGCACACCGGCCGCCGCCGGGCCGCCGCCGCGCGGCTGGACGAGGAGACGCCGGACGAGGCCGCGCAGGCCGCGCAGGAGGCGGCAATCGCCTTTGCCGACCGGCGGTACGGCATCGGGATGACCGCCGTCTCGCTGGTGGTGGTGCTGACCCGGACCCTCTTCGGGCTGTGGGTGCAGGGCGCAAACGAGGCCGGCGGCGGGGCGCTGCCCGCGGTGGGGCTGATGCTCGGGGTCATCTTCGCCGCCCTCGCGATGCAGGGCGCGCTGGTGCGGGAGACAAAGCGCCTTTACCCCGAAAAGCGGGGCAACATCCTCGACACCAAGTTCCAGCAGGAGTGGTTCGACAGCTGCGACGAGGCCGAGCGGCAGCTGATCTGGCAATGCGGCTACCGGTCGATGCGGGCGACGGGCCGGGTGATGCTGCTGCTCTTTGTGCTGCTGGTCGTCTTTGGGCTGGCGGCAAAGATCGGCCCGCTGCCGATGCTGGTGCGGGGGGTGGTCTGGCTGGTGCAGACGCTGTCCTACCAGCTGGCCGCGCTGCGGCTGGGCAGCCCCGCCCGCAAGGGGGAGACGGAAAAACAGTGAGCCGCCGCTGACGCCGCGGGATCCGGGCGGCGCGCTGCGGGACCGAATGCCGCCGGCGGCCCCGGCGGCGCTTTTGGCGGCGCGGAGAAGGGGCAGAAAAAAGCCGGGACGCCGCGGGGCGAAAAACGACAGAAGAAAAGCGGGCCTTTTGCGCCCTCCTCTGGGGGGGGATGCAAAGGGCCCGCTTTGTCGCGGCCAGCCTGACCTGACGGCGGGGATTTTTGCGCGGGGATTTTTTTCGCGGGGGGGGAGGAAGGACACGTCGCGTTTTTTTTTTTTTTTGTGCGCAAAGCGGCTGCGCTTTGCGGCGCTGAGGAAAAAAGGGCGGCGCGGAGAAGGGGCAGAAAAAAGCCGGGACGCC
>CALXBJ010000192.1 GCA_944386515.1 uncultured Pygmaiobacter sp. | reverse complement strand
TGATGCCGTACTCGCCGTGGGGCACCCGCAGCGAGGTATCCCGCACCTCGCGGGCCTTCTCGCCGAAGATCGCGCGCAGCAGCCGCTCCTCGGCGGTCAGCTCGGTCTCGCCCTTCGGGGTGACCTTGCCGACCAGAATGTCGCCGGCGTTGACCTCGGCGCCGATGCGGATGATGCCACGCTCGTCGAGGTCCTTGAGGGCGTCGTCGCCGACATTGGGGATGTCGCGGGTGATCTCCTCGGGTCCCAGCTTGGTCTCGCGGGCCTCCAGCTCATACTCCTCGATATGGATCGAGGTGTACACGTCCTCCCGCACCAGCTTCTCGTTGATCAGGACCGCGTCCTCGTAGTTGTAGCCCTCCCAGGTCATAAAGCCGATCAGCGCGTTCTTGCCAAGGCTGATCTCGCCGTTCTTGGTCGCGGGGCCGTCGGCCAGCACCTGCCCTGCCTTGATCTGCTCGCCCTTCTCGACGATCGGCCGCTGGTTGACGCAGGTGCCCTGGTTGGAGCGCATGAACTTGATGATGTCATACCTCTCAGTGGTGTTCTTGTCGATGCGCAGGATCACCTTGTCGGCGTCGACGTGCTCGACCACGCCGTCGTGCTTTGCCAGCACGCAGACGCCGGAGTCGCAGGCCGCCTTGTACTCCATGCCGGTGGCGACAATCGGCTGCTCGGTGACCAGCAGGGGCACCGCCTGCCGCTGCATATTGGAGCCCATCAGAGCGCGGTTGGCGTCGTCGTTCTCAAGGAAGGGGATCATCGAGGTCGCGACCGAGACGACCATCTTCGGGGAGACATCCATGAAGTCCGCCTTCTCCCGCTCGACCGACAAGATCTCGTCCCGGCTGCGGGCGCCGACACGCTCGTTGACGAACCAGCCGTTCTCGTCCAGCGGCTCGTTCGCCTGCGCGACGATGTAGTTGTCCTCGACGTCGGCGGTCATATAGATGACCTCGTCGGTGACCCGGTGGTTCTCCTTGTCGATCCGGCGGTAGGGGGCCTCGATAAAGCCGTACTCGTTGATCCGGGCAAAGGTTGCAAGGTAGGAGATCAGGCCGATGTTCGGACCTTCGGGGGTCTCGATGGGGCACATCCGGCCGTAATGGGTATAGTGGACGTCGCGCACCTCGAATCCGGCGCGGTCACGGGACAGACCGCCGGGGCCCAGAGCGGACAGGCGGCGCTTGTGGGTCAGCTCGGCCAGCGGGTTGGTCTGGTCCATGAACTGGCTCAGCGGGGAGGAGCCGAAGAACTCCTTGACCGCGGCGACCACCGGGCGGATGTTGATCAGCGCCTGCGGGGTGATGACCTCCATATCCTGCGCCTGCAGGGTCATCCGCTCGCGGATGACACGCTCCATCCGGGCAAAGCCGGTGCGGAACGCGTTCTGCAGCAGCTCGCCGACGCTGCGGATGCGGCGGTTGCCCAGATGGTCGATGTCATCCACATCGCCGATGCCGCTGGCGAGGCCGTTGAGGTAGTTGATGGAGGAGAAGATGTCGTCCACCGTGACGTGGCGGGGGATCAGCAGGTCGCGGTTCTTCTCGATGAGCGCCTTCTGCTCCTCGACATCCTCGACCTCGAGGATCTTCTGCAGCTCGCCGAAGCTGACCTTCTCGTCGATGCCGCACTCCGCGGCGTCAAAGCTGAGGAAGTCGTTCGCGTTGACCATGCCGTTCGAGACGACCTTGACCTCGCGGCCCTCGATGTCGAGGTAGACCACCGCGACGCCGGCGCGCTCGATCGCCTCGGCGGTCTCGGTGCGGATGGTCTCGCCCTTGGCGGCCAGCAGCTCGCCGGTGAGGGGGGCGATGACGTCCCGCATCGGGACAAAGCCCTTGATCCGCTGGGCGATGGCCAGCTTCTTGTTCAGCTTGTAGCGGCCGAACCGGGACAGGTCGTACCGGCGGTCGTCAAAGAACAGGCTGTTGAGGTGGCTCTGCGCGCTCTCCACCGTGGGGGGCTCGCCGGGGCGCAGCTTGCGGTAGGTCTCAAGCAGGCCCTCCTCCTCGTTCTTGGCCACGTCCTTGGCAAGGCTGGCCTCGATCCGATCATCATCGCCGAAGAACTCCCGGATCTGGGCGTCGGTGCCAAGGCCCATCGCCCGCAGGAAGGTGGTCACCGGGATCTTGCGGTTCTTGTCAATGTGGACATAGAAGATATCGTTGGAGTCGGTCTCATACTCCAGCCAGGCGCCGCGGTTGGGGTTGAGGGTGGCGGTGTACAGCTTTTTGCCGGTCTTGTCGTAGCTGAAGCCGAAGTACACGCCGGGGGAGCGGACCAGCTGGGAGACGATGACCCGCTCGGCGCCGTTGATGACAAAGGTGCCCGAATCGGTCATCAGCGGGAAATCGCCCATGAAGATCTCCTGCTCCTTGACCTCGCCGGTCTCCTTATTTAAAAGGCGGGCGCGCACCCGCATCGGGGCGGCATAGGTGGTATCCCGCTCCTTGCACTCCTTGACCGAGTACTTGGGCTCCTCGTCAAGGCGGTAATCAATAAATTCCAGCACGAGGTTGCCGGTGTAATCCTCGATGGTCGAGATATCCCGGAAAACCTCTTTGAGTCCCTTGTCCAAAAACCACTGATACGAGTTCTTCTGCACCTCGATCAGGTTAGGCATCTGGACGACTTCGTCGATCTGGGAAAAAGTCATTCGTTCAGTTTTTCCAAGCTGTACCGGCTTGACCTTCACCATAAGCTGAGACCACTCCTATTCCTGTGTATTCCAATGCCGAGTTTGTTGACGGCCTGTTTCTTCGGCGTTTTTGCACTGTGCATGATGCACAAAAAACAGGCCGAAATTTCGTCACATAGGACAAACAAAGCCATTTTGATACAGTTGTTTATTATATCGCTTATTCATCAAGATGTCAACGATTATTTTATCCTACAAATTTTTTGGTTAAAACCCTGTCAACTTGCCCTGTTTGGGCATTTGTCAAGAAAAAAATATGCCGAAAACTTCGGCGGCGCCAAAAACAAAAGCGGGGCCCCGCCCCCTCCCCGGAAAAGAAGAGGTGCAAGGCCCCGCGGCGGCGCGGCTTCAGGGCGCTGTTTTGGCCGGCTGACGCTGGGCGTCCCGCTCGATCATATCGGCGAAGGTGATGCCGGACAGCGTCTGGTTGACCTCGCCGGTGATCTGCGCCCACAGGTTCTGAAAGACACAGCAGCCGGACATCCCCCGGTTGCACTCCTCCCCCTCGCACAGGCAGCGGCTGATTGCGTAGGCGTGCCCCTCCGCGACATCCAGCACCTCCTTGAGGGTGATCTGGTCGGCCGGGCGCGCCAGCTCATAGCCGCCCCGCATCCCCTTATAGCTGTTGACCAGCCCCGCCCCGGCCAATTTGCCGAGGATCTTGAGCGAAAACCGCAGCGAGACGCTCATCGCCTCGCTGATGCTGGCCGCATCCATCCGCCGCCCGCTCTTGGCAAGGCAGTAGATAATCCGCATCGAATAGTCGGTTTCCTGTGTGAGATGCATCCGGCGGTCCTCCTCTCTGCTGACGCAAAATATACTAAGTTTGTATATTTTAGTATATCCGTTCCCCGCCGCCTTGTCAATAGCCCGCCCGCGGCCGCATCCCGCCCGCCGTGCAGCCCCGCGCCGCGCGGCTCTCTCTGCCCGGGCCGGCGGGCCTTTTGCGGCCTCGCGCCTCTGGGAGCGCCTGCGGGCTTAGCGCGGCCGGCCAAATCCGCCTGCCGTGCCCCAGAGATACGCGCACGGGGCCGTCCCTCTCCGCAAACAGAAAAAAAAGGGGGGTGCACGGGCGCATCGGCCCCGCTCTCCCCCCCCTTGCTGTTTTTGCCAAGTCCGCCGCGCAGCGCCGCCTGTTCCCTGTCGGTTCTGTGCGTCAGGCCGCCCTCCCCTTTTGCGCGGCGCCGCGCTCAGCTGCGCCGCTCCGCCGGGCGGCCACCCCCAAAAAAGAGCATCACCGGCAGCGCAAGGCAGAACCAGTACAGGCTGTACCGGGGGCAGATCTGCCCCAACAGGTTCAGCGGCTGGGCCGCATAGTCCCAGACTCCCCAGCCAAGCCAACGGTTGACCACCAGCCCGACTGCAAGCTCGAGCGCCGTCACCGCCGCCGCGCCCGCCGCCGCGCGCAGCAGCAGGCCGCGCCGGGCCAGCCGGCGGTTGATCCTAAAGAGCAGCAGCAGGCAGGCCCCGCCGGTGAGGGCCATGCTCCAGTGGGTGTAGCCGCGGCAGATGACCTCAATCGCCGCATACCCGACCGCGCCGTAGAGAAAGATCCCGATTTTTTGCTTCATCTTCATCACCGGCCTTAGTGTGTCCGCCGGCGCGCCGGATATGAGCGGGCGCAAAAAATTGGGCGGCCGCCCCGCCGCAGAAAAGCCCCCCGGCCTGTGCGGCCGGGGGGCTTGGCGCTGTTCTCTGTGACGCTGTTTAGTCGAGGAAGTCCCGCAGCTTCTTCGAGCGGCTGGGATGGCGCAGCTTGCGCAGCGCCTTGGCCTCGATCTGGCGGATCCGCTCGCGGGTGACGTTGAACTCCTTGCCGACCTCCTCGAGGGTGCGGGGGCGGCCGTCCTCCAGGCCGAAGCGCAGCCGCAGCACCTTCTCCTCCCGCGGGGTCAGGGTCTTGAGCACGTCGGACAGCTGCTCCTTGAGCAGGGTATGGCTGGCCGCCTCGGCGGGCACCGGCGCGTCCTCATCGGGGATGAAGTCGCCCAGATGGCTGTCCTCCTCCTCGCCGATGGGGGTCTCGAGGCTGACCGGCTCCTGCGCGACCCGCATGATCTCCCGCACCTTGTCCACCGGCATATCCAGCTCGGCGCTGATCTCCTCCGGGGTCGGCTCGTGGCCGTTGCGGTGGAGCAGCTGGCTGGAGACCTTCTTGACCTTGTTGATCGTCTCGACCATGTGCACCGGGATCCGGATGGTGCGGGCCTGGTCCGCGATGGCGCGGGTGATCGCCTGCCGGATCCACCAGGTCGCATAGGTCGAGAACTTGAAGCCCTTGGTGTGGTCGAACTTCTCGACCGCCTTGATCAGGCCGAGGTTGCCCTCCTGAATCAGGTCGAGGAACTGCATCCCGCGGCCGACATACCGCTTTGCGATCGAGACGACCAGACGCAGGTTTGCCTCCGCCAGCCGCTGCTTGGCCTTCTCATCCCCGTCGAGGATCTTCTCGGCCAGCACCTTCTCCTCCTCCGGGCTCAACAGCGGCACCCGGCCGATCTCCTTTAAGTAGACCTTGACCGGGTCGTCGATGGCAACGCCCTCGGCCGCCAGCGCGCCCTCGAACGCATCGGCGTTCTCCTCGGTGAGCTTGAACTCCTCGATATCGGGATCAGGCTCGTCCACCACCTCGATGTTGTGGGCGTCCAGCGTCTCGTACAGCTTTTCCACCTGATCGACGTCGAAGCCGATCTCCTCCATCACGTCGCTGATCTCCTTGGTGGTCAGCTTGCCGTTCTTCTTACCGGTTTCGATCAGGTCTCTGAGCGTGTTCTTCTTATCTGCCATAGTCTGCATTCCCCTTTATCTTGCCGTCGTCCGGGATGCGGGCGGCGGTTTTTTCTGTTGCTTGGTCCTTTATTCCCTCTCTCAGCGGCGCTGCTCCCGCAGCCGCCGCAGATAGCCCTCCAGTTCCTCGCCGGACATCTGTGCCGCGCCGGCAGAGCGGGGCACGCTGTCCTCGATCCGGTCGAGGTACATCTCGACGTCCCGGTCGGTGAACCCGACGTCGTAGTTCTGCGCGAGGATGCGGGAGAGCAGCGCCACCGTGCTCTCCGGCAGCTCCCCCGACAGCTGGGCGAGGTCGATATACTCCCCCGCCTGCCTGCGCCGCAGCAGCAGCGCGAACACCTGCGCCATTTCCGGGGTGATAAACCGCTCGGGGGTCAGCCGCCCCGCGATCCGGTCCAGCACCGCCGGGTCCTTGAGCGCCGCCGCCATCAGCTGCTGCTCGGCAAATGCGACCCCCAGCGCCTTCTGCCCACCCTGCGTGTAGGGCACCTTGATCTTGGCGGCGGCCCCCTCTTCCAGCAGGGCGCGCTCCCGCTCCTTCGCGGCCTTGCGCCCCTTTGCCCGCACCCGGGCCTCCAGCTGGGTCTGCACCGCCTTTTTCTCGACGTTGGTCTCCTCCGCGATCCGCCCGGCGTAGACGTCCCGCTCGGTCGGGGTCAGCCGGCCGGAGAGGATCTCGATGGCGTCCCGCAGATACCCTACCTGCCCGTCCGGCTTGGTGAGGTCGTACCTCGCCTTTGCGCGGGACAGCTCGTACTCGATGGCGTTGCTGCAGCCGTCCAGCAGCATCTGGAACCGCTCGGCGCCGTACTT
>CALXBJ010000191.1 GCA_944386515.1 uncultured Pygmaiobacter sp. | reverse complement strand
GCATGAAGCTGAACATCATCTGAATACCCAGCAGCAGCGAATGGAAATCCCAATAGATGGTGGGCTTATCCAGCAGCTCAATGTGGTAGCTGGGGGCGATCCCGCCGAACGCAGCCATGGCCTTGCGGCACAGCCCCCGTGCGTCCTCGTCGATGGAATCATAGTCATTGTAGTATAAAATGGCGGTGGTCAGTGTAAAGGCCCAATCTTTGAACTGCTGGGCAACCCAGTCATAGGGTTCCGCATATTCCCGCTGAAAGCTCATGTTCTTCGCCATTGGCTCGTCCATAAAGGTCATGGTCAGTGCAATCATGGTCCGGTCACCGGACACATTTCAGGTAGATTCAATGCCCTTCTTCACCAAGTCCAGCTGGTCAAAGGGGTAAAACAGGGACAGATATTGATAATCTGCATTGAACTCTGTCCAGATTGCGGAAAAGGTCTTTTTTTTCTTTGTTGAAGATAGTGTAGGCCGGATTCATCTCATCGTAGATGCCGACGCCCTCTTCCGTGAAGGCTGTGCGGAATTCAGGCATTTGATTGACAGTATTGGTCAAAAGCCAGATGAGCGTGGGGTAGAGCGGCGCGTTTTTTAGATTTGTAATGTCAAGATTCACTGTTGCGGAATAGGTGCAGACAACCTCGTTGATAAAGTGGGTATAGAATTCTCTGCGCTCCCACGTCTCCAAATCCACCGGATGAAAAGACATAAAAATTCTCCTTAAGTGGGGAAGTTCTCCGTTTTATCAATATTGCAGGCTGTTTTACCGCAGTTGGATTATCGGCATAATAACGGCATTGTTGTACCATGCAGATATGCCGCGCCGTAAGCCTTTCCAAATGTCTTGCAAAATACTTGGCAACAAAGGAAAGAAGCAAAACCCAAACAAGGAAATTTCAGCCTTGCCGAACAGTCCAGACGGTGCGGATTCCGTAATAGTCAAAGACCGCCGCGAGAGCCTCATCAATGACCTCGCCGCTCACCGCGATGGGCACCGCCGGCGGGCAGGAGACGGTCGGCGCGGCGCAGATGCGGCCGATTGCCTGCGCGATGGGCAGTTCCTCGGCTGCAAAGAACAGCGCCTCGCGGATGGACATCGCCTGTTTGGGGCGGCAGGCTGCTGCCGGCGGGCAGGGGGCGCAACGGGCGGCGGGGCGGGGAAGCGCTGAGAGAAGATGGGAAAAATCCTGCTCTGCGTTTTGCGGCGAGGGCATCAATACCAGATAATCGGGGTCGGCAAACTCGCACTCGATTCCCTGCGCGCGCAGCAAATCGGCGAGCGCGGTGCCGGCGATGCCGCAGGCGCTGGCGTGCAGTACCAGCTTCATCGGCTCGGTCTTGGGCAGCTGCCAGCCCTGCTCTGCAAGGGAACGGCGCAGTGTGTCAATCCGCTCGACCGTCTGCGCAAGCTCCTGCGGAAAGCGCTCGGCGAGATACCGGTTGCACAGGTCGAGTGACTGCAGAATCAGATAGGAGGGGCTGGTCGAGCCGAACAAGGCCAGCGCCTGCCGCACGGCGTCCTCGCTGAGGGTCACCGAGCGGCCCAGATGCAGATAGGCGCCGCCGGTCAGCACCGGCAGGGTTTTGTGGGCGGAGTCACAGCACAGGTCTGCCCCGAAATCCAACGGGTGGCAGGGCTGCGGCAGGAAGTGCAGATAGGCCCCGTGCGCATTGTCCACCAGCAGCAGAACCCCAAAGTGGTGGCAGATCTCGGCCAGCCGCTCAACCGGCTGCAGGTGGCCGAGATAATCCGGTGAGGTCAGATAGACCGCCGCCGGCAGAGACTCGGCGGCAGCGAGCGCCCGCTCGAGCATCTCTGGGTCGATGGGGCAGCTGAGCAGCTGGCCGCCCTCTTTTGGCCAGAGCCACTCGACCCTGAGGTCCAGCAATGCTGCAGCGTGCACAAAGGAGCGGTGCACATTCCGCGCCGCAAAAACCGTGCTGCGGCCGGTCAGCTGCATCGCGAGAAACAGCATGGCCTTGACGCATTGGGAGGAACCGCCGGCCGAGTAAAAGCTGCGGCGTGCCCCAAAGAGGGCGGCGGCGTTCCGCTCGCTCTGCGCGAGGATGCCCTCCGCCTCATACAGAGAATCGGCCCCCTTGATCTCGGTGATATCCAGCGCCTCGCAGCCCAGCGGACCGCGGCCCTTGTGGCCGGGCATATGCAAACGGACGGTGCCGCTATCTGCGTAACGGCGCACAAAATCAAAGACCGGGGTATCCATCACAGATCCTTTTCCGCGATCTGCAGCATGATCGCGCACTCAATCCGCTTTTTGAAGAGCTCGCAGCCCTGCCGGTAGATCCCCTTGATGCTGCCGGTGGCGTGATAGGCGTTTGCGGCGCAGCCGCCCGAGCAGTAGAGTCTGGCCCAGCAGTCGCGGCATTCCGGGCGGGCGTAGACATTGCAGCTGCGGAAATCCTCACGGCAGCTCTCATTTGTGATCCCCTTCCAGATGTCCCCCAGCTTATAGGACTCCTCGCCGACAAACTGGTGGCAGGGATAGAGGTCGCCCCACGGGGTCACCGCGACATACTCGGTCCCGCTGCCGCAGCCCGACAGCCGCTTGTAGATGCAGGGGCCGCCGGTCAGGTCCAGCATATAATGGTAGAAGATGAACGGGCGCCCCTCTTTTTTGCGGCGCAGCATCTCCTTTGCGAGGATCTCGTACTGCTCGAGCACGATCTTGATGTCCTCGTCGGTCAGTGCGGCAGGATCATCCGGCGCGCAGACGACCGGCTCCATGCTCAGCCGGTCAAACCCGAGGTCCGCCATGTGGAACACGTCCTTGGTGAAGTCGGGATTGGCGTGGGTAAAGGTGCCCCGCATATAGTATTCCTTGTCCCCGCGCACAGCGACAAATTTCTGGAATTTGGGCACAATCCGGTCATAGCTGCCGTTGCCGGCATAATCGACCCGCAGCCGGTCATGGATCTCCTTGCGGCCGTCAAGGCTGAGCACCACATTGTTCATCTCGCGGTTGCAGAAGTCAATCACATCGTCGTCAATCAGCATCCCGTTGGTGGTCAGGGTGAAGCGGAACCGCTTGTTGTGCAGCTTCTCCTGCTCACGCGCATAGGCGACCAGCTGCTTGACGCCCTCCCAGTTCATCAGCGGCTCGCCGCCGAAAAAGTCCACCTCGAGGTTGCGCCGGCTGCCGGAGTGCTCGATCAAAAAGTCCAGCGCACGGCATCCGACCTCATAGCTCATCAGCGCCCGCTCACCGTGATACTTGCCCTGACTGGCAAAGCAGTAGGAGCAGTTCAGGTTGCAGGTGTGGGCGACGTGCAGGCACATGGCCTTGATAACGTCCTGATTTTTCTCCTTGAACTGGCTGGCGAGAGGCTCAAAGGTGTCCTCGCTGAACAGCTTGCCCTCCCGCTCAAGCTGGCGGATGTCCACAAGACAGGCGCGGATCTCCGCCTCATTGACCCCGTCAAGATGGCCGTAGGCGGCGAGGGTTTCTCGGACCAGCTGCTCCTCCGGTTTTTCCTTATAGCCCGCAATCAGGGCATAGGCCACCTCATCCACCACATGGATTGAGCCGGAGCAGGTGTCCAAAACAATGTTGTAGCCGTTGAGCTGGTATTGATGTATCATTGGATCCTCCTAATTATTCAAAAAGGGACGCGGCCTTTTGGGGCAAAAGAGGGAGAGGGACAGCCCGGCCCGCAAAGGCCGTGGCTGCCCCTCTGTTCCGCGTTCCGTATCTGCAGGGTTTGGGGGCAAACTGGTTTGCACCCCAAAAAGGCTGATTTCGTGGAAGGGTGAACACACTTCCGGAAAATCAGCCTTTTTTTGGCGCCGTTTTCAGATGTCGGACGGACGTTTTGCGCGTTAGTCCTTCGCCTTCTCGCACTGCTGGTTGGCAACGCCGCAGGAGGTCTTGCAGGCGGACTGGCAGGAGGTCTGGCACTCGCCGCAGCCGCCGTTCTTCGCGCTCTCGCAGAGATTACGGGTCTCGATCGTCTTAATTCTTTCCATGAAAACATCTCCAATTATCAGAAGATTTTGATGCCGCGGCGGGGAACAAAAACCCGCCTCAAGGCCCAATCAGTACACAAAAAAGCATACCATGTTCCCGCGCGGATGTCAAGAAAACCGGCCCGCAGATTACCGCGGCTCAAGCGGCTGGGCGGGCAGCGTATCGGGCGGGCAGGGAATAGGGGGAAGCGCGCCGGGCTGCCAGCTGTCGCCGGGGAATTCCTTGTCGAGGAACATAAAAGTGGTAAAGGCGGTCGCGGCGAGCACCGCGCCGTCGTGGGTACGCGCCTCGGCGGTCATGCTCATCAGGGTGCGGCCGATGGAGGTCGCGCGTGCGGTGATGACCAGCGTGTCGCCGGCGCGCACCGGCTTGAGGAAGGTGGTGGAGAGGCTGACGGTGGTGATAAAACGCTGCTTGCCCCAATAATGGCACAGGGTGCCGAAGGTGCCGTCAAACACGGTGGAGATCAGCCCGCCGTGCATGGTCCCCTCGGGGTTGCGGGCCCAGTCCTTGACCCGGATGAAGACGGTCAGGCTTTTCTCCTCGTAATTGCAGCGGAGAAAATGCGGGTGTAGCAGTGAATAGATGTCCCCGGATTCCCGGTTGTACCGCCGCAGATACCAGCAGCAGAACCGCTGCATATCCTCCTGCGAATTTTGCGACCAATCGACGGATACCATGTAGAGCTTCCCCTCCTCCGGCGCGCCGGCAAAAGGGGCAAAGCGGCGCGCGGCTCGTTTTTGTGTTCCAATTTATCCTTATTTATCTTAGCACGGCGATGGGGGAAACACAAATTTTTTGAATAGAAAGGCCGATAAAGATCCGACTGGAAAAATGATGCGGGCTGTGCTATGATGGGGAAAACCCGCGCCGCCGGGCAACTTTTTTTGAGAAGGGTGGTCGTTGCTGTGCAGATTTTTTTGATTTTGCTGCTCCTCTTGGTGATCCTGACGGCGGTGCTGGCCGCGGGCAGTTTTGCGCTGTTCCAAAATGCCGTCCGGCGGGGAAGAAGGCAGCGCGCAGCGGAGCCGGACGCGCTGCTGCCGCCGCCCGAGAGCTATGAGGGCAAGCGCCGCAGGCAGACCCTTGAGGCGGAGAAGCTGCGGGAATCGCGGCGGCTGCAGCCGGTGGAGATCCTCTCGGCCGACGGGCTGCGCCTGCGGGGCAATTTTCTCGCATCGGAACAGCCGACCCGCAAGATCGTCCTCTCGGTCCACGGCTATCGCTGCAGCGGCCTGCGGGAGTGGGGGCTGTTTGCCGGCTACTACCACCGGCGGGGCTACCATCTGCTGATGCCGGATAACCGCGCCCACGGCGCGAGCGAGGGCAGGTATATCGGGTTCGGCTGGCTGGACCGGCTGGATATCCTGCGCTGGTGCGGCTATCTCTGCGAGCGGTTTGGCCCGGACTGCGAGATCTTGCTGCACGGGATCTCGATGGGGGCCGCGACGGTGCTGATGGCCGGCGGGGAGGCGCAGCTCCCCTCGCAGGTCAAGGGGATTGTGGCGGACTGCGGCTTTACCTGTGCATGGGATGAGCTGCGCTATCGGATGCGGGCCGATTTCAGGTTTAAAACACCGATTCTGCTGTGGGCGGCGGATAAGCTCTGCCAAAAACGGGCGGGGTACCGTCTGAAAGAGGCGAGTGCCCTCGAGCAGGTCAAACACTGCACCACGCCGGTGCTCTTCATCCACGGGGACGCGGACACCTATGTCCCGACCGAGATGGTCTACGAGCTTTATGCTGCCTGCAGCGCGCCCAAAACCCTCTTTATCCAGCGCGGCGCGATCCATGCGAATAGCTATCTGACCAGCCCGGAAAAATATGAAAAGGCGCTGGAGGAATTCTTCGGCAGGATTGGATTTTGAGCCGGGGTGGAAAAAGGGGATAGACGCCGGTTTGGAACTGTGCTATAATCAAGCTGCCGCAGGACCTGCCCGCGGCAAAATCAAAACAGAGTAGGAAGCTGCGCGTCAGGCCCGATGGGCCGCAGTGCCTGCCGGACGGGGAGTTGTCGGCAGGACGAAAGGGAAGGGGAACCTTCTACGCGGTGCAGCTTTCGCATCCCGCTGTACCAGCAGAATACGAGGGGGGCACTGTGCCCCTGCGCAGAGCATCCTCCCGGGTGCGTTGGTACAAACCGATGCACGAAAGGAGGATCTTTTTTATGGTAAGACAGTTGCAGGAGGGGTTCCTATCGCCGTTTTCGGCCGCCTATTGGCGCAGCGCCGCGGCGCAGATCAAAAAGCCCCGGATGCTCACCCTCACCGCCCTTTTCCTCGCGCTGCGGATTGTCGTCGGCATGGTGCCGATCCCACTGGGGGACAATCTGCATATCTTTTTCACCTTTTTGGTCAATGCGCTGGGCAGCGCAATCTACGGCCCGCTGTTGGGATTGGCTTCCGGTTTCGCAGCGGATCTGCTGGGCTTTGTGCTGCAGCCCACGGGGGCGTTCTTCCCCGGGTATCTGCTCAGCAGTATGCTGGGCTCCTTCTTCTACGGGCTCTTTTTTTATCGCGCGCGGATCAACGGGGTGCGGGTGCTGCTGGCAGAGCTGGTGGTGAACCTCGGGGTCAATGTCGGGCTGGGCGCGCTGTGGAGCTCGATGCTCTACGGCAAGGGATATTATTACTATCTCGTCAAGAGCCTGATCAAAAACATCGGTATGCTGCCGGTTGAGGCGGTGCTGCTGTTTTTGTTCTTCAAGGCAATCCTGCCCGCCGCGAGCAGGGCGGGGCTGCTGCAGGAGCAAAAAAAGATCAGCTTGTGGTGATAAAAAATCCCGGTGCGGGGAATGAATCCTGCACCGGGATTTTTCTGCATAAAGGCGGTTTGCTGTTACAGGCTCTCGAGCTCCTGCAGCCAGAGCGATGCGCTGGCGTCGCTGGGCATCCGCCAGTCGCCGCGTGGGGAGAGGGAGACGCTGCCGACCTTCGGCCCGTCGGGCAGGCAGCTGCGCTTGAACTGCTGCGCGAAAAAGCGCCGGTAGAAGATCCGCAGCCATTTGAGGATCTCCTCCGCGCTGAACTGGTCCTCAAACGCCAGCAGCGCGAGACGGTAGATCTTGCGGGGGGAGAAGCCGCAGCGCATGATGTAATAGAGGTAAAAATCGTGCAGCTCATACGGGCCGACGATGTCCTCGGTGCGCTGGGAGATGTTCTCCCCGTCGGCGGGCAGCAGCTCGGGGCTGACCGGGGTGTCGAGGATGTCCAGCAGCACCTCCCGCAGCGCGGGGGTGGCGGCGGTATCGGCGGCATAGCGGACCATGTGCCGCACCAAGGTCTTGGGGATCGAGGCGTTGACCCCATACATCGACATATGATCCCCGTTGTAGGTCGCCCAGCCCAGCGCCAGCTCGGACAAATCGCCGGTGCCGACCACCAGCCCGTTCATGTCGTTGGCGATGTCCATCAGCACCTGCGTGCGCTCACGCGCCTGCGCATTCTCGTAGACGACGTCCCGCTCGGCCTCATTGTGGCCGATGTCCCGGAAATGGACCCGGACGGCCTGCCCGATGTCCACCGTGTTGAAGGTGACCCCCAGCGCGTTGCAGAGCAGCTCCGCGTTGGAGC
>CALXBJ010000190.1 GCA_944386515.1 uncultured Pygmaiobacter sp. | reverse complement strand
GTCGCCTGTAGGCGGGACCTGCATCACTACCCCGAACTGGGCTGGTGCGAGATGCGCACCGCCTCGCGGATCGCGCGCCGGCTGACCGAGCTGGGGTATGAGGTGCTGGCCGGCCGGGAGGTCTGCGACGAGGACGGCCGGATGGGCCTGCCGGATGAGGAGACCCTCGAGCAGGCCTACCGCCGCGCCGCCGCCGAGGGCGCGGACCCGGAGTTTCTCGAAAGGGTGCGGGGCGGCTTTACCGGCGTCATCGGCATCCTGCGCTGCGGCGAGGGGCCGACGGTCGCGCTGCGGTTTGACATCGACGCGCTGCCGGTGCCCGAGTCGCACGGAGAGGAGCATCTGCCGGGGCGGGAGGGGTTTGCCTCCTGTCACGATGGGGTGATGCACGCCTGCGGCCACGACGCCCACATCACCATCGGCCTTGGCACCGCCGCGCTGCTGATGCGGATGCGGGAGCGGCTGCACGGCACCGTCAAGCTGATCTTCCAGCCGGCGGAGGAGGGGGTCCGCGGCGCGAAATCGATCGTCGACAAGGGACACCTCGACGGGGTGGACTATGTCCTCGGCGGGCATATGGGCGGCAATCCGGACACCGCCGAGCCGGCCATCGGGGTCGGGGACGGCAGCACGCTGGCGACCACCAAATTTGATGTCTATTACCACGGCAAGCCCGCCCACGCGGGTTTCTGCCCCGAGCTGGGCAAAAACGCGATGCTCGCCGCGGCAACCGCGGTGATGAATCTCTACGCAATCCCCCGTCACGGCGCGGCCGGCACGCAGGTCAACGTCGGCACCCTGCACGCGGGCACCGGGCGCAACGTCGTCGCCGCCGAGGCAAAGCTGGAGGTGGAGGTGCGGGGCAACAGCGCCGCTGCCAACCGGCATATGCAGGAGTATGCGTTCCGGGTGGTGCGCGCCGCCGGCGAGATGCACGACTGCGGCTGTGAGATTCGGCTGATGGGCGCCGCCGACTGCACCGAGAACAGCCCCGCGCTCTCCGAGCGGGTGCTGCGGGTCTGCCGCGAGCGGCTGGGCCTCAACTGTGTCGAGATGCAGGGCGGCGCATCCGGCAGTGAGGATTACTCCTATTTCTCCGAGCGGGTGCGCAGTCTGGGCGGGCAGTCCTGCTATTTCTCCAACCTCGTGCGCTGCGCCGGCCCGTTCCACAACAGCCAGTTTGATCTCGATGAGACGGGTCTGGTCAACGGGGTCATCACCTTTGTCGGGATGACCTGCGACCTGCTGCAGTGAGCACAGCCCCGCGCGGCGGCCTTTTGCCGCGCGGCGGCTTGGCCGTGTGCGGGTCGTTTTCCCCCGCTGTCTCTGAAAAAACGCAGAGCGCGGTTCCCCGAGCAGATTGGGGAGCCGCGCTTTTATATTCCGCGCCCTTTTGCGCCGGCGCGCCGCTTTCGGCTTTGCCGCATCCGCCCGGGCAGATTTCCCGCCGCACCCCCTGCCGGCGCCGGGCCTGCATCCGGCGTTTTCCCGCTTTGCTCCGCTCATAAAGCGCCCCCTCCCCCGCATAGATTGTTACCAGATCAAAAAAGGGGGAATCGGCACACCATGAAAGAACATCCGGAGCGCACCGGCCCGTTCGCGGCGCGGCCCGCCGCGGCCGTTTTTGCCGGCCGGACCGTCCGCCGACCTGCCCGACGGGGAGGTGGCTGCCGATGAAGGGGATCCCGGAAGAGCGCGCGCTGGCGCTGGGGGAATATGTGGTCGAGACCGGCGCCACCGTCCGGCGCGCTGCGCAGCAGTTCGGCATAAGCAAATCAACGGTTCACAAGGACCTGACCCAGCGGCTGCGAGCACAGAACCGCGCGCTGTATCAGCAGGTGCGGCAGGTGCTGCAGCAGAACAAGGAGGAGCGGCATCTGCGCGGCGGCTGGGCCACAAGGCAGAAATATCATCCGGATCCGCAATAAGCAGGCGGGGCTGCGCGTGTTTGGGCAGCCCCGCCTTTTTGCTTTTCCCTGCAAAAGCCGCCCGCTCTGCGGGCAATGGTTCCCGCGCCGCCCGCCGCGCGCTTTTCTGCAAACGCCCGGATTCGGCGCTTGAACCCTGTGCGGCGATGTACTATACTTGTTACAACAAAAAGGTCGAAAGACGACAGGGGGACTGCAGGATGAAACAGGATCTGGAGCTGATTGGCCGCCTTGTGGAGGAAAAGGCGGAACAGGCGATCACGCTCAACCGCGAGATCTGGAACTGGGCGGAGCTGAACTTCCGGGAGGAAAAGAGCGCCGCCGCGCTCGCGGATGCGCTGGAGTCGGAGGGCTTTACCGTCGAGCGGGGCGCCGCCGGGGTGCGCACCGCCTTTGTCGCAAGCTACGGCAGCGGCCGCCCGATCATCGGGCTGCTGGGGGAGTACGACGCGCTGTCCAGCCTGTCGCAGGAGGCCGGCTGCCCCGTCCGCCGGCCGGTTGTCGAGGGCGCGCCGGGCCACGGCTGCGGCCACAGCCTGCTGGGCTCTGCCGCCTTTGCCGCGGCGGTGGCGGTCAAGGATTACATCCAGCGCACCGGCGCTGCGATGACGGTGCGGTTCTACGGCTGCCCCGCCGAGGAGGACGGCGGCGGCAAGGTCTACCTCGCGCGGGAGGGGGCATTCGATGATCTCGACGCCGCCTTTACCTGGCATCCCTCCTCGGTCAACGCGGTAAAGGGGGTGGGCGCGCTCGCGGTGATGGGGGTGCTGTACACCTTCAAGGGGCGCTCCGCCCACGCGGCGGCCGCCCCGCAGGCCGGGCGCAGCGCGCTGGATGCCGCCGAGCTGATGAACATCGGCTGCCAGTTCCTGCGCGAGCACATGACCCCCGACTGCCGGCTGCACTACGCGTTCCGGGATGTCGGCGGCACCGCGCCCAACGTCGTGCAGTCCAGCGCCAGCCTGCACTACTACATCCGCGCCGCCCGGGTGGAGGGGATGTTCCGGCTGTTCGACCGGCTCAACAAGGTTGCCGGCGGCGCCGCGATGATGACCGAGACCGAGATGGAGTACAAGGTCATCGACGGATTTTCCGACTATGTGCCAAACCGCGCCCTCAGCGAACTGATGGACGCCTGCATGCAGGAGGTCGGCGCGCCCGCCTTCGATGAGGCGGACCGGGCGCTGGCCGCCCGGTTTGCCGCCACCCTCAGCGAGGACGAGCGGCGGGACAACCTGCTGGCGCCCTGTCTTGACTACGGGCTCGAGTCGGGCCACTTTGACGGCAAATCGCTGGACGAGGAGGTCCACCCGCTCCACTTTGAGCCGAGCCGCACCTCCCCCGGCAGTACCGACGTGGGGGATGTGAGCTACTGCGCCCCGACCGCCCAGTGCGAGGTCTCCTGCCGCGCGCTGGGCACCGGCGGCCACACCTGGCAGATGACCGCACAGGCGAACAGCTCGATCGGGGAGAAGGGGCTCATCACCGCCGCGAAG
>CALXBJ010000189.1 GCA_944386515.1 uncultured Pygmaiobacter sp. | reverse complement strand
AACCGGACGGCCCTCCCTCTCAAGAGTCCAGATCTCCGCCAGACCCCGCGCGCGGCGGGCACAGGCGCCGGCATACCAACCGTCCGGGTCCACGGTATCCGGCAGCAGCCCGCCCTCCCGCAGCGGCCAGAGCGGCGGGTCGGTACAAAGCCGCGTCCCCTCCGGCAGTGGCGGCACGGGCCGGGCGCCGCCCGGCGGCAGCAGCATCTCGACGAGCGGCGCGCCCTGCCAGCCCGGCAGCTGCGGGACCCGTGCGGTCAGCCCGCGCACCCCGGCAAACCGGAGAAAAACCGCCAGCTCCTCCCTCTGTGCATAGCTCAAACCGCCGCAGAGCAGCGCACCGCCGCCCTGCACCAGCAGGGCGGCGGAGGTGTCGATCCTGTAAAGTCCGCAGAGCGCCGCCTGATCCTCTTCGCAGTCAAGCGCGGTGGCAATCTGCCCACCGATCAGAGGATCCCGCGTCAAAAGCGCGGCAAGGCCACCCTGCTGCTCTGGTTTCTGCCGGGAAATCATTCGCTCAGCGCCATCACAAGGCGCTTGAAATCCCGGCCTCGCTCCTCAAAGTTCGGGTATTGGTCAAAGCTCGCCGACGCCGGGGAAAGGGAGACAATATCCCCCGGCTGCGCCAAGCGGTTTGCAATCTCGACCGCCTCGGCCATATTCTGCGCGTGCTCGATCACAAGCCCGCTCTCGGCAAAGCCCTCACAGCCGCGCACCGCCCGCTCGATAATCGGGCCGGTCTGCCCCATCAGGATCAGCAGCTTGACATGGGCGAGGATCTCGGGCGCAAGCGGCTCATAGGGGATCTTCTTGTCATAGCCGCCGGCGATGATGATGATCTTCTGGTCAAAGCTGCGCAGCCCGGCGATGGTGCGGGTGGGGCTGCTCGCAATCGAGTCATTGAACCACTGCACCCCGTGCAGCGTGCGCACCGGCTCAATCCGGTGCTCAACCCCGGCAAAGCTGCGGGCCACCGCGACCATCGTCTCAAACCGCACCTCCCCTGCCACGGCGGCAAACGCGCCCAGCAGGTTTTCAACATTGTGCAGCCCCCGCAGCCGGACCTCATCCTTGTGGATGATTCGGGTCACAACCCCATCCTCGGCAAAGCAGAGCCAGCCCTCCTCGTCGAGGAATGCCCCCTTCGCCACCCGGTCATGCCGGGTAAACCAGTAGGTCGTGCCGATGACATCCTTTGCCATACTGCGGGAGACCTCGTTGGCATAGCCCAGCACCGCCTTGCTGCCCGGGCGCTGATGCAGCAGGATGTTCCGCTTTGCGTCGATATATTCCTGCATATCCTTGTGGTGGTCCAGATGGTTCGGGGTCACATTGGTGACCAGCGCAACGTCCGGGGAGCTGTGCATCGAGATCAGCTGAAAGCTGGACAGCTCCACCACCGCGACATCCTGCGGGGCAATCTGGTCGACAATCGGCAGCAGCGCCCGGCCGAGATTGCCGCCGAGGTGCACCGTCCTGCCCTCGGCCCGCAGCATCTCGGCAATCAGGGTGGTGGAGGTGGTCTTGCCGTCCGAGCCGGTCACCGCATAGATCTTGCAGGGGCACAGCTCAAAAAACAGCTCCATCTCGCTGGTCAGCTGTGCGCCCGCCGCGCCTGCCTGCTGCAGCGCGGGGGTGAAGAACTCAAAGCCCGGTGTGCGCAGGATCATGTCCTGTCCGGCCAGTCCATCGAGGTAGTTCTCCCCCAGCGAGAAGCGGACGCCCAGCGCCTGCAGCTGCTCACCCAGCGGGCCAAAGGCTTCCACCGAAGGCTTTTTATCGCAGAGGGTGACCTGTGCGCCGCAGCGAACAAAGATGGGGAGCAGTTCCCGGTGGGAGACCCCCGCCCCGATAAACGCAACCCGCTTGCCCGCGAGGGAAGTAAAAAATGCCTGCGCCTTTGTGCTCATATCTGCAAGACCTCTCCTTTGCCGTTTTTGCGGGTATGCCTCCGCTGCCGCACACCGCTGTAACCTTATTATTATAATATGAAAGGCGGCTTCATTCAAGCCCGGCGGACGGCTTTTCCCGCCGCAGAAAGCCGCTTTTGACGGATAGGGCATCTGTCCCTTCGGATGCCCGCTCCTGCGGTGAAAAAACTTTTCATCCCCCTGCCTCCCCGCTTTGCGCAGTGGGATGAATGTGGTAAAATGAGGCTGTAACCGTCTATCTTTTCAAAACAAAAGGAGCTGTGCCGCATCATGGAAAACGCCACCTATGAACTGACCGTCGCCGGGGTCACCCGGCAGCTGCCGATCATCCAGATCGCGCCGGATCTCGCCATCGCGAGCTTTGTGATTTTGGGTGACTGCGAGCTGGTCACCGCCGCCGCCCCGCTGCTGGCGGAAAGGCTGCCGAAGGTCGACTACCTCGTGACCGCAGAGGCGAAGGGGATCCCTCTTGCAAACGAGGTCAGCCGCCTGCTGGGGCTGCCCTACTACATCGTCGCCCGCAAGAGCATCAAGCCCTATATGCGCACCCCGCTGACCGATGAGGTCAACTCCATCACCACCCAGAAGACCCAGTCCCTCTGCCTTGACGGCAAGGATGCGATGGCAATCCGGGGCCGCCGGGTCGCGGTGGTGGACGACGTGATCTCCACCGGCGCCAGCCTTGAGGCAGTCGAGCGGCTGGTCGAGAAGGCGGGCGCCGAGGTGGTCGCCCGTGCCGCGATCCTCGCCGAGGGCGACGCCGCCAAGCGGGAGGACATCATCTATCTGGAGGAGCTTCCCCTCTTCCCGCTGTGAGTTTTTCTCTTCTCCCCTTTGGGACCGTATTTTGTCCTGATGCGGGGTCAATCCGCCGATGACAGCCCCGATGCCGCTGTGCCGGGATCGCTCAAAAGGCTCCCGCATCCTTCTCTGACAAAAAAAGACAGGGCGAACAGCAGAACAGCTGCGCGCCCTGTCTCTTTTTGTGCGTTCTTTTTTGCCCTTATGCGCCGGGGTCAATCCCGCCGACATAGGGGTTCTCGGGGTCATAGGCGGCATGGGTGATGAGGTACTCCAGCCATGCCATATAGCCCTCCTTGTTCAGATGCAGCCCGTCGTCACTGGCGTAGTCCGCCGAGAGGACGCCGTCGGGGCACAGGCTCTCCTCAAGGTCCAGATACCAGCAGCCCTTTTCCGCCGCAAGGTCCTTGAGCCGCTCATTGACCCCTGCAATCCGCTCTGCGGTCAGCCCGGCGTGGCTCTCGGTACCCTCCGCCGTTGGGGTGAGGATCGACTGGATATAAATCACCGCATCGGGCAGCTGTGCCTGCAGGTCGTCGATGAAAGCACCATAGGACTCAATCAGGGTATCCTCTACAAAATCCCCCTCAACCACCAGTGCGTTCGCGCCGAACATCAGGTACAGCTTCGACGGGTTGGCCTCCACAATCTTGGCCAGCGGGTCATACAGCTCACCCGCGTCATCCTTCCACTGGACGCCGCCGGTGGGCGGGGTTGCGCCGATTGCGGCAATCACATTCGTGTCCGGCAGCGCCGCCGCACCCTTATAATCATTCCAGCCGACGGTAATCGAGTCGCCGACAAACGCAGCATCTGCGAAATAGCTCAGCTCCACACGGCCTTTTTCCGGCAGGATAACCCCCTGAGCGGTCCCGGAATCGCCCGACCCGCTGTCGGACGCCGCCTGTGAGACCGAGGAGGAAATCTGGGAGGAGGAGGCCCCCGCCAAGGAGGAGCTGTCCCCGCTGCCGGTGATTGCCTCAATTATCCAGGTGATGATCGCGGCAAGGCCCATCAGCAGCAAAAGCAACAGCACAAAAAAGCAAAAGCGCTGAAAGCTGCGCCGTCTGCGGCGGCGAATCGCATCGGTGCGGGCATATTTCCTGTAATCCAAAAAACTCAACTCCGGTCTTTATGAGATTTTGCCGGCATCCGGCGACAGCCGGTCCGGCAAAGAAGAACCACCCTGCCGAACCACGGCGTCCGGCAAGCGGGGGAAGATCGCTTTCCTTTATTTTACCATGAACTGCGGGGGCGGGTCTTGGATAAATTTGAAAATTTTGTGGAATTTTTTAAAGGGGATACAGCGGCATCTGCCGTCCCTGCTCAGGATACAACAGCACGGCGCCCCGGCACAAGGCCGGAACGCCGTGCATTGATGTGATTCCGTTTAGGCCGCCGGCGTGCTGTCCGCCGCCGTCGGAGATTCGGGATAAGGCGAGACCAGATAGGTCGCACTGGCATTGTATGCGGTGTGGGTGGCAAGATAATTCAGCCACGCGCGATAGGCCTCCGGCTTGATGTGGATGCCGTCCGGCTGTGCGATATCCCAGTTGAGCACCCCGTGGGAGCAGAGCAGCTCCTGCAGGTCAATATAGTGGCATCCCTTTTCAAACGCGAGCGCCGCCAGACGGTCGTTGACCCGGTTGATGCGCTCGGCATTCAGGCCCGGCCTTGACGCGGTGCCCTCCGCGGTGGGGATCAGGATTGACTGGATATAGATCTCACAGCCCGGGATCCGGGTGCCGAGATCGTCGATGAAGGCCGCATAATCGCTGATGAACTTATCCTCAACATTCTGCCCCTCCGGGACAAGCGCGTTGGTGCCGAACATCAGATAGACCTTTTTGGGCACCGTATCGGCAATCGCCTGCATCGGGTCATAGGTCTCATCACTCTTGCCGCGCCGCCAGAGGACCCCGTTGACCGGCGGCTGTGCGCCGATCTCCGCCACCACGCGGGCATTGGGCAGCCCGGTCTGGGTGCGGTAGGAGTTCCACCCCGTGGTGATCGAATCCCCCACAAAGGTGGCATCGTCAAAATAGGACAGATCCACCTGCCCGTTCTCCGGCAGCGCGTACATCCGCCGGTCCGGGGTGATGGGATCAAAGGTATTGATCGTCTTCTCGACCGGGCCATCGGTCAGCAGACCGCTCTGGATCACCTCGCTGCCCGAGGGCAGCGAGCTATCCGGCTGCGCGGTGCTCTGCGGCAGCGCCACGCTCTCGTCGGCGGGCTCAGAGGAATCCCCCGTCAGGATCCCGCCTGCCAGCTGGACAACCAGCCATGCCGACCCGCCCAGCAGGGCGGCAATCAGCAGCAGCAGGGCGCACCGCTGGAAGAGCCGGCGGCGGCGCTTTTTCTTGGTCTGTGCTCGAAATTCGCGATAGGTGGACAATTTATCATCTCCATGGGCGGAATTGCCCTCTGATTTTATTCGATCATCTGGGCCGCAAGGCAGACCCTGTTCTTATCATACCCCAGACAGGGTAAAACTTCAATCCGCGCCCCGTGGAAAAATCTGTCGAAACGGCGCGCCAAAGGAGATGCGCTCAGCGCCGGATCTGGCGGCGCACCTCGGCAAATTCCGGCATCGTGTCATACAGATGGGCGGCGATGACCTCCATCAGCCGGTAATCCGCCTCCGAGTCGATGTCGAGGATACCCGAGTCAAACATCTCATAGATCCCGCATTTGCCGTCCCAAAGGATGCCGGTGCGGTTGTTTGCCAAAAAATCCCGCCGGAACACATAGATGCTGGCGTTCAGGTCATAGATCGCCTGCGCCTGCTGGCGTGCGGTATAGGGGCTTTCAATCACCTTTTCGACATGATCCCCCACCACCTTGACCATATTGAAATAGGGGTTGCGCCGCGCCTCCGCCACGCTGAAGACAAGGTCGAGATCCTCCCGTGCCTCGGCTGCGGCGAACGCGCCCGCGACATCCCGCGCGCGCCGGATCGGGCTGGTGATATCGAGGTCAATCAGATGGTCATAAGCCACCCCGGTGCGCTGCTCCATCTCGGCAAGGGTCTGCTGAAAGACCGCCATCTTGGGCACCGTGTCCCCGCACAGCTCCTCCGGGCGCGGGACGCTGACCACCTCGGGATACCGGTCTGCTACCAGCTGACGCAGCTCGGGCGAATCGGTGTTGAGCGCGACATCCACCGCGAGATCCGGCCGCTGGCTGCAAAACAGCCCCGCCGCCGCAAGTGTGTAATAGACCAGCGGCTCGCCGCAGAATACCTTGAGGTTTTTGTTCCGAAAGCCCTTGCTGCCCGCCCTGCCGCAGACGGTAATCAGTACCCGTTTCATCGTTATCCTCCTTGATGCCGCGGCCTTACTTTGAAAACGCGCCGGCGGCGAAAAACCTTACATCTGTCGAATTATTTTCTTCTTCCTCACAGCGGC
This sequence comes from uncultured Pygmaiobacter sp., assembly GCA_944386515.1. Taxonomy (GTDB): domain Bacteria; phylum Bacillota; class Clostridia; order Oscillospirales; family Ruminococcaceae; genus Pygmaiobacter. Next base: position 7,226 of record CALXBJ010000189.1, on the reverse strand, counting down.
TCGCCCAAGGTCAGCCGCAGCACCCGCAGTGCCATCTCTGGCGGGTTTGCGCTCTCCGCCCGCTTTCCCTGCGCAAAGTCGAGAAAATCATCCATCTCCCGCAGATAGCGCTGGTTGACCGGCTCCTCGCAGCACAGCACACTGCCGTCTGCGCGGGTGAGCGTCCCCGCACCGAAATCCGCCGTGATGGTCCCCTGCTGCACAAAGCACTCGGCGGTGCGCCGATAGCTGCGGCCGAAATAATCGAGATGGATCTCGGCGAGCATTTGGGGGTAGCGCGCAATATAGACCGAGAGGTCATCGCTGGTGACCTCAAGGTCGGAATAGGTGCCCTTGAGGTTATAGCTCTCAAGCGGGAACCCGAACAGGTCGACCAGATAGTCCCACTCGTGGATCAGGTCAATGGTGACCCCGCCGCCCATCTCCCTGCGGGCGGAGTAGACCTTGCGGTAGTCCACCCCCGGCCGCCAATCGGGCAGATAGCTTGAGCAGAGCAGCCGGGTGGAGTACACCCGCCTGCCCGCAAGCTCCTCCTTGAGCGCGAGGAATGCGCCGCAGTACCGCATCGGGGCGGCAACCTGTGCCCGCCGCCCGACAAGGCCCGCCTCCTCTAAGGTGTGCAGCCCGTCATCGAAGATCGGCTTCTCGATAAACAGGGTGTCCGCCTTCCCACCCAACTGCTGCAGCGTCTCAAGATGCAGATTGGTGGGATTTGTGATAAACATAATGTCATAATGTCCTATTTTATCACTATATGTATATTGATGCTCCAACAACGCAGCGGTTTCCGCCGGCAGCGGCCGGTCAGAGGAGCGCAGCGCATCGGCCGCAAGCGGCAGCCCGCGCGCGGCACAGCGGTCATGCAGGTTTTTGAGGTGTCTTGTCCCAATCGAGCCAAGGCCGACGAATAACGCTCTCACTCTTTCGCGCTCCTCTCAATCTCATCGATGACCCCAAGGGTGACGAGATCCTCGGCAAAACCGTAGCGGGCTTTTTTCTCCCCGCGCAGGCAGGCGAGAAACTCGGCCAGCTCATCGACATAGGCGTTTTCGACGATGTTGTCGCTGTACCGCGGATCCTGCTCCACCGTCTGATAGGTGGTGACAGGGCGCTTTTCCCCCGACGCGGCGTCAAAATCATACAGCTCCCGCGGATTGCCCTCCCAGAAGAGGTGCAGCCCCTCGCCGAAGGCCTCAAAGCTGCGCACCGCCTTGGGGCAGACGACGTCCACCGCCAGCTGGCCCCGCACCCCATTCTCGTGGGTCAGGGTGACCAGCCACCGGTCGGGATAGGGCAGCTCCAGCGCGCTGAGGGTATCCGCTACGGCAAAGACCGATTTCACCGGCCCGAACGCGTCGAGCAGCCAGGGCAGCTCAATGCCGAAAATTTCCCGGCAGCCGCCGGTGCGCGGGTCCCCGACAAAGAAGTTTTTGTAGTTCTCCCACGGGTGCCAGTCAGGCAGATACTGACCGATATGGTAAAGATAGCTGACCGGGCGGCCAAACTCCCGCACCCGCCGGGCGATGTACCGGGTCTCCCCGCGGTAGAGCATCGTGCTGGAGAGGAAAAGCAGCAGGCCCTTCTCCTCCGCCTTTTGGAGATTTTCCCGGTAACCGTCGGCCACGAGATTCAGCTCGGTGAAAACCGACAGCCCCGCATCGAGCAGCTCGCCGATGATGGCCGCGTGGGCCAGCGGCGCAGTGCAGACCAGCGCCGCGTCAAATTTGCGGTCTGCCACCGCCGCGCCGATGCTCTCAAATGCGGTGATGCCCAGCGCCTTTGCCTCCTCGCGGCGGGACGCCGCAGCATCCACACCGCAGAGCACCGCATCCGGCGCAAGGCCGCGCAGCAGCCGTGCACGCCGCTTGCCCATGCTGCCAAGGCCCACGATCAAAAAATTCATACCTATTCACCTCAAGCTCAAAAGATCAAACACGCGGCCCGGCGCACAGCGCGCCGCCCCAAAAAGGCAAAGCGTGCGCCGCACCGGGCGGTCTTGTCGTTTTAACATCCTGCCCCGCTCCTGCCGGTTTCGTCAAAGAAGGTATTACCCCTCCTCCTCCGGTTCCTCCCGCTCGGCGGCGGTCGGCGCGTCCCAAAACTCCTTGGGGCGGCGGGCGAGATCGCTGCCGAGGAAAGCCGCGAGCAGGCTGACAATCCGGCCGCTGGTGTCCCCGCCGTTGTAGGGGCTGCGGCTGTTTTTGCAGCCCAGTGCAAACGCCGGCGAGAGGGCGACCCGCAGCGCGCGGGCGATCTCCTCTTTTCCGGTCCCGCAGTCGAGGATCGACCGGCAGCGCAACCTCCCCTTTTGGCGGTCGCCGATGTTGACCGTCGGCTTTTGAAAGCTCGGCGCCTCGACCACGCCGGAGGAGGAGTTGCCCACCACCGCGGCGCAGTATTTCATCGCCGAGAGGTATCCCAGCGCCCCCATCGAGGTAAAGGCGACGGCATTGTCCCGCCGGGCGGTATAGGCGTCCAGCATCCGGTTGATCGCCTCGCCCCCTGCATCGGCATTTGCCTTGGTGAAAATCAACCCCAGCTGCGGGAACTGGTCCAGCGCCGCAAGCAGCGCCGCGACCTCCGCCTCGGGGTCCCCGCCGAGGGTGACCGGGTGATAGGTGACGAGCAGATAGGGGCGCTCGAAATCAAATCCAAACCGCTCAGCCAGCTGCTTTTGGTCCAGCAGCTGCATCCTGCGGATGTTCTCATCCCCGAGGCCCCCGACGTTGAAGACCCGCCGCGGCTCCTCCCCCATCCGGATAATCCGGGCGGCATAGGCCGCGCAGGAGGGGAAATGGATCGAGGCCATCTTGGTGATCGAGTGGCGGAAGAACTCATCCGCCGCACCGGCGGTGACATCCCCGCCGCTGATATGGGCCAGCGGGATCCGCAGCACCGCCGCCGCGGTCGCGACGGCGAAGATCTCGTATCGGTCCCCCAGCACCAGCACACAGTCGGGCTTTGATGCGGCAAAATAATCCGCGAACAGCCCCACCGCATCCCCGATGGTGTGGCAGGTGCCAAGGTCGGTGGAGGGGTGGTTTAGAATCGGGATCCGCGCCGTGATCGGCATCCCGTCCGCCTCGATCTCCGAGACGGTGCTGCCGTACCGCTCGCTCAGATGCGCGCCGGTCACCACCAGCTCGAGGGCGAGCTCCTCGCTTTCCTGCAGCGCCTTGCAGACCGGCCGCAGCAGCCCGTATTCCGCCCGGGTGCCGGTGACAACGGCGACCCGCTTTTTTCCCGCCCCGCTCACAGCTCGATCATCTCGTCCTCGGCAAAGGCCCGCTTCGCGCGCTGCCCGAGGACATCATACCACCGCATCGGCGAAATCCCCTGCCCGGGGCGCTTGACGGTGAGGTTTTCTTCGGTAAAGGTCTCGCCCGGGGCGATATCCCGCGCGGCGACAATGCTCTTGCGGGCGATGGCGATGTTCCGCCGCTCGGAAAAGCTGACCTTTTTATGCCCGCTGCCGAGCATCTGCTCGGTGCGGCGGATGGAGGAGACCATCTCCATCAGCTCGGAGGGGGAGAGGCTGGCCTTGTGGTCGGGCCCCTCCATATTTTTGTCGAGGGTAAAGTGCTTTTCCACCACCTCTGCCCCCAGCGCGACGGCGGCGATGTCCGCCTCGATGCCCAGCGTGTGGTCGGAGTAGCCGACCCGGCAGCCGAACCGCTGCTTAATGTCCAGCATCGCGCGCAGGTTGGCATCCTCGGCGGGGGTGGGATACTCGGTGTTGCAGTGCAGCACCGTGATCTCCCCCGCGCCGCCCAGCCGCAGCACATTGAGGGCGGCGGCGATCTCCTCCATCTCGCTCATCCCGGTCGAGAGCAGCACCGGCTTGTGGCAGGCAGCCACCCGCTCGAGATAGGGCAGGTTGGTAATCTCCCCCGACGGAATCTTGAACAGCGGCAGATCCAGCGAGGCGAGAAAATCGATGCTGGGCAGATCGAATGCCGCTGAGAGATACTGGATCCCGATTGAGTCGCAGTACTCTTTCAGCTCCCGATGCGCATCAAACCCGAAATGGATCCGCCGCACCATCTGCAGCTGGGTCTCGTGGTCCCCGGTCTGCACCTTCTGGTAATCCGCCTTTTCGGCGAACTTGCTGATGACCAGCTCGGGCACCGCCGTCTGATATTTGACGATATCCGCCCCGGCGTTCTTGGCGACAACCGCCATCTTTTTTGCCAGTGCGAGATCCCCGTTGTGGTTGACCCCGGCCTCGGCGATAATCAGGGTTTTCATCCGGTCTGCCTCCTTTTTTCCGGCTCTTTGTCCGCCTTCCCGCGCGGGCCGCCCAAGGTTCAGGGCCGCTTTCTCCCGCACCGCTCTTTCTCCCGCAGCCGCCTTTTTGCGCGGCGCAGGCTCACCCGTTTTGGTCCTCGATCCGCCGGCGCATATTTTCCAGCTCCTCCAGCTGGCCCATATCCATCCAGCTGTTTTCACTGACGGGGTAAACCCCAATCTTCTCCCCTGCGGCTCGATAGTTCTCCATGATATCGGGGAAGCCGATTGCCACCCCGTCCTCAAGCTCTTCAATCACCCGAGGCTCCACCACATAGACGCCGGTGTTGGTCAAAAAGTTCATCTGGGGCTTTTCGGTGACGTTCTTGATCTCCCCCTCGTCCCCCAGCTCGATCACGCCGTAGGGGATGGTGAGGTGCTTAAAGGCGCAGACCACCGTGATGAGGTTTCCGCTGCGCTTGTGGAAGTCGCAGATATCCCCATAGTCCGCGTCAATCAGCACATCGCAGTTGGTCAAAAAGAAGGTGGAATTGATCTTTCCCCGCAGCAGCGCGAGGCCGCCTCCGGTGCCAAGGGGCTTTTCCTCATCGGCGTAGTGGACGGTATAGTCCTTTTCCAGCTCGTTGAAGTAGCTCTTGATCATGTTTTTCTTGTAGTTGACCACCAGCGTGAAATCCCGGCAGCCGAAGCTCTTGAACCGGTTGATGATGTGCTCGGTAATCGGCAGCTCCCCCACCGGGATCAGCGGCTTTGGCAGGATCTTGGTGTAGGGGTAAAGCCGGGTGCCAAGCCCGCCCGCCATGATGACCACCGGCAGGTCGGTCTTTTTGTGGGTGTCGACATTGAGGTCCCCCTCAAAGATCACATCGCTGATGACCCCCTGCTTGTCCAGTACCGGCAGCGCATCGATGGAGTATTTCAGCAGCAGCCGCTTTGCGCTGGCGCGCTGGCCCACCGGGATCCATTTGGGATTGTAGTTTGCCATCTCCCGCACCGGCGCATCCAGCGTGCCGCCGCGCAGGATATGCCGGCGCACGTCGCTGTCGGTGATAACCGCCGCGAGCTTTCCCTCCGGCGCGACAAAGAGGATCCGATGCCCGGTTTCATCCAACCTTCGCATCGCGTCCAATACCGTTTTGTCCTCTGCGATCAGCAGCTCATCCAGCTTCACAAGCGGCCCCCCCCCGTTTCGGTTGTTGTTGCGCCCCCCTGTTACAGGGTGAGCAGCAGGTCTACCACCCGCTGCGCATCCTCATAGGTCAGGTTGGTCGAGCAGGGCAGGTTGACGATCTTGGCGCGGTAATCCTCCGCCTTGGCAAGGCCGTACGCCTCATTGGCGAGATAGGGCTTCTGCTCATTGATGAGCGCCCAGACTGGCCGGGTCTGGATCTTGTGCTCGGCGAGCGCCGCGATCATCGCGTCCCGCTGATGGCGCGGATCCTCGAGATACAGGCTGTAGAACCAGCGGTTTGTGCGCACCCCGTCGCGGAAACCGAGGATCCGATAGCCGTTTTTGCCGTCCAGCTGCTCGGTGTAGAAGGCGTGCATCTCGTTCTTGTGGGCGATAAAGCCCTCGAGCTGCTCGAGCTGGGCAAGGCCCATCGCTGCCTGCACATTGGTCAGCCGGTAGTTATAGCCGATATCCCCGTGGATAAACTGCAGCAGGTCGTCCTTTGCCTGCGTCGAGAGGTATTTTGCCCGCGCGGTCCAATCGGGGTGGTTGGAGACCACCATGCCGCCCGCGCCGGTCGTCATGATCTTATTGCCGTTGAAGCTGTACACCCCGACATCCCCGATGGTGCCGGCCATCTTGCCGGCAAGCGGCCCCTCGGTGTAGCGGGTACCCAGCGCCTCGGTGGCATCCTCAATCAGGATGAGGCCAAACCGCTTTGCCAGCGCCAAAAACGCCGGCATATCCGCCATATTGCCGAAGACGTGCACCACGACCATCGCCTTGACCCTGGCGCCGGTGCGCTTGTTGTAGCAGGCGCCGTCCCGCATCTCGCAGCACTCGGTCAGAAAGGCCTCTGCCGCCGCCGGGTCCATGCAGAGCGAATCGTCACAGCCGATGAACACCGGCTGTGCGCCTACATAGCGGATCGGGTTGACCGCAGCGATAAAGGTCAGCGCCGGGGCGAGAACCTCGTCCCCCGGGCCGATATCGGCCACGAGGTTTGCCAGATGCAGCCCGGAGGTGCCGCTGTTGCAGGCGACCGCCGCCGGCATCCCGGTGTACTCCGCAATCTTCTGCTCAAAATCCCCGACCTTGCTGCCGCCGGTGGAAACCCACTCGCTGACGACCGCCTCGTTGACATACTCCTTTTCATTGCCGGAAAAGTTCGGCACCGACAACGGGATAAATTTTTCTGCCATCTTTATTTCCCTCCATCTTCACGCCGCTTTGGGGACCGCAGCCCCGCAAAAGCGATCCATGTGCATTTGAGCGCCCCGGCGATCATCGCCGGGACAACCAGTTGGGCGAGCAGCCAGACTCTGGACGGCACAAACCAGGACAAAAAGCTCTGCTGCGGATTCAGGGTGATGCTCGTTATCTCCATCTCGATCCCGGTGTAGATGCCGGGGTCAAGCCGAAAACCATAGACCTTGCCGCGGGGCAGCCGGAAGAAGTAGCTGCCGTCCGGCTCAAGATAGGCCCAGACGCGGTAGTTGGCGTCATAATCCTCCATATCGGGGCTGGACTTATAGAAAACACAGAACTCGCCGGGGTCCATGTTGAGGAACTTTGCCTCAATCCGCACCGAGCGGATATACTCCGGCGTTTCGCGCAGCAGCATCCGCGGGTCGGGCGACAGGGTGAGATAGCTGCCGTCCGGCTGCCGCTCAAAATCAATCCAGTCAAAATCCTCCGGCCGGATCTCAATCGTGACAGCATTGCCCACCGCCCGCTGGTATCGGTCCTCGGCAAAGCCGTACAGCGCGCACAGCAGGCTGATGAGGAAAAAGCCCAGATAGCAGGC
>CALXBJ010000188.1 GCA_944386515.1 uncultured Pygmaiobacter sp. | reverse complement strand
CCGAAAAAAGAAAACCCGCAGCCTGTGCTGCGGGTTTTCTTTTAAGGGGTGTGTTTTGGTGTGAGGAGGAATCATGTACAGAATTCCGGTTGCGGCTTCCGTCCTTCTGTACTTTCTATTATAGGGGGCAGTTACGGCAGTTTTATGAAACGGCTGTGAATAAAAAATGAATTCCGCGAAAAGTTTGTGACAGCGCCGCCCCTTGCCGGACGCCCCCTGAAACACCGCTGCGCGGCGTTACTCGTCAACCTCTTCAAACATCTCCGGCCCAACCCCGCACACGGGGCAGACCTCCGGGCAGGTCTCCGCCTCGAAAACCTCACCGCAGACAGTGCACTTCCACTTCTTCATTCCTTCCAGCCTCCTTTCTGCGTCTGATCCGGCCACGGCGGCTTTCGCCCTGCCGGTGTTTTTATTATACTATCTTTTGTCAATATAATCTGTTGTTTCTGCAACAAAAAGAATATTTTTCCTTTTCATCCCGCTGCCCGGCACACTGCGGGTGTGAAATTTATGTGATGCCGCTGCCCGAAACTGCAGGCGCGGTTGATTTTTGGGCCGTTTTCGTGTAACATAAACATATCTATGAGGGTAAAAAGCCGACTTTTGTACCCCCGCTTTTTCCCCTACCGGAAAGGAGTTTTTTTCATGGCGATGATCGCGCCCTCTCTGCTCTCTGCGGACTTTGCCCATCTGGAGCGGGATTGCCGCACCTGTCTGGACGCAGGGGCGGATTTTTTGCATTTTGACGTGATGGACGGCCATTTTGTGCCCAATATCAGCTTTGGCGCACCGGTGCTCTCCAGCATCTCCAAGGCCGTTCCCGCCTTTTACGACGTCCACCTGATGCTGACCGACCCGCTGGATTATCTGCCGATGTTCCTCAAGGCCGGGGCCTCGATGATTACCTTCCATCTCGAGGCGAACAGCCCGGTGCAGGAGACCATCGACGCAATCCATGCCGGCGGCGCCAAAGCCGGCGTCGTCATCAAGCCCGCCACCCCCGCGCAGGCCGCGTTTGAGTGGCTGGACAAGGTGGAGATGGTGTTGGTCATGAGCGTTGAGCCGGGCTTTGGCGGGCAGAAGTTCCAGCCCGCTGCACTCGAGAAGCTCTCCGCACTGCGGGAGCAGGCGAAAAAGATCGGCCGGCCCGACCTGCTGCTGCAGGTCGACGGCGGCGTTGACCGCACCACCGCCCCGCTCTGTGTTGCTGCCGGCGCAAACGTGCTGGTTGCCGGCTCGGCCGTGTTCGGCGCGGCCGACCCCGCTGCCGAGATTTCCTTCTATAAAGGGCTGTAATCCGCCCTTGCCGGTGCCGGTGCCTGTGCGCTGCGCCGGGACCGGCCGCCCCGCGCGCCTCTGCGGCGGGCAAATCCCCGTGAACCGGGCCTCGTCTGTGCCCGGTTCTGGCGCTCTTTTGCGCCGGAAAGGTTTTTCGGTATGAAAAAAGACAGCAATCGGGCCTCTTTGCGCCATCCGGACTTTGCCTCGAACTGCGATTTTTTGTTCGGGCTTTTCCCGCTGGCGTTTATGGCCGTCTATCTCTACGGGCTGCGCCCCGCGCTGATGCTGGCAGTCAGCCTGCTGACCGCGGTCATCTGCGATTTTCTCGCCGCCCGGCTGCGGGGACAGCGGTATGATTCCAGCGAAAACTCCTCGCTGGTGTTTGCGGCGGCGTTTACCCTGATGCTGCCCGCCACCGCGGGGTACTATATCGTGGTGGCCGGGGTGGCCGTCGCGGTGCTGATCGGCAAACACGCATTCGGCGGGGCGGGCAGCTATCCGTTCCAGCCCGCGGCGCTGGCCTATGCCGCCGTCACCGTCAGCTGGCCGGAGCAGGTCTTCCAATATCCGGCGCCCTTTTCCAGCATCTCGCTGCTCAGCGGGGCCGCCTCCTCGGTGTCCGAGTCCTCCGCCCACATCCTGCAGGCGGGCGGGGTGCCCAACATCCCCTCGCTGGACCTCGTCCTCGGCAACTATGCCGGCCCGATGGGCGCGACCTTCTGCCTTGTCATCGGCGCCGTGGCGATCTATCTGCTGCTCAAGCGGCGGATCAGCCTCTCTTTGACAGGCTCCTTCCTGCTCACCTGCGCGGTGATCAGCGTCTGCTTCCCGCGGGTCGCCACCGCCGCCCGGCTTGACCTGCTCAAGTATGAGATGCTCAGCGGCGCGGTGATCTACGCCGCGGTTTTCCTGCTCTGCGACCCCGTGACCGCGCCCAAAAACCGGCTTGCCCGCATCGCCTACGGCGTGCTGACCGGCTTTTTGGCGATGATGTTCCGCTACTACGGCTCCTATGAGCTGGGGGTCTGCTTTGCCTTGCTGCTGGCCAATGCGTTCGGCGGCTATCTGGACCGGCTGTGCAGCCGGATCACCTTCGAGAGGAGGTCCCGCCCGATATGAAACGAGAACGCAGCCTCTACTATGCGGAGAACATGGACCGTCTGATGGTCCGGGACCGCTTTTTCTTCAACAACCCCGTCTTTATGCAGGGGCTGGGGCTGGCGCCGATTGTCGTCGCCGCCACCAACCTGCGCAATGCGATGATCCTCGGGTTTGCAGTGCTGCTGCTGCTCACCCCCACCCGGGTGATTGCGGCGCTGCTCTCCCGGCGCAACCCGCTTCGGTTCCGCGGCATCACCTATACCCTGACCGCCGCCATCCTCTATATTGGGGTGTGGTTTGCCTGCAGCCGGCTGTTTGGGGTCGAAATCCAGTCGGTCGGCCTCTATCTGCCGCTGCTGGTGGTGGAGCCCATCATCATCAAGCGGTATGAACGTCCCCAGCGGGAGCGGCTCTCCACCGCGCTGCGCAAGGGTCTGCTCACCACGGCAGGCTTTTTGCTGGCGCTGTTCTTGGTCGCCGCGCTGCGGGAGCTGCTCGGCGCCGGGACCCTTTTGGGGCATCCGGTCGGGATCCGCCCGGCGCTGCCGATGGCGCAGCTCACCTGCGGCGGCTTTATCCTGATCGGGATCCTCGCCGCGCTGTGGCGCTGGATGCGCAACCTCTTTAAACGAATTGTGAGCATGGAGGCGAACGCAAAATGACAGTATTCAGACCCCTGCTCACCTTTTTCCTCTATGCAATTCTCGCCATTGCCGCCCAAAACGCGATCTTCACCCGCGCGTTGGGCGTCTCCCGTCTGGTCAAGATGGTGGACGACGGCTCGGTCGAGCTGCTCAAGTTCGGGATCCTGCTCGCCCTGATCCAGTTAATCAGCAGTGTGCCGGGATACTATGCCAACCGGTTGCTGATGGGCTCCTCCTTTGCCTATAAAGCGGCGTTTCAGCCGCTGGTGCTGGTGCTGTGCAGCATCCTCGCCTTTTTCCTCGTGCTGCTGGGGATCGCGCTGCTCGGGGGGCGGATTGCTGCGAAGGACTATGTCGAACTGCTGCCGATTGCGACCTTCAACTGCTGTGTGCTCGGCGCGCTGCTGCTGACCACGACCGGCGGTTACACCCTGCTGCAGACCCTCGCCTTCTCGCTGGGCAGCGCGGTGGGTTATGTTCTGGCTGTGCTGGTGGTCAATGAGGGGCAGCGCAAGATCCAGAGCCGCAGCCTGCCCGCTGCCTTCCGCGGCCTGCCGATCACCCTGATCTATATCGGGATCCTCGCTCTGGCGATCTACGGTTTTACCGGCCACACTCCGGCTATCTGAGCCGTTTTTTATCCTTGCTGTTAGGGGGGCCTTCTTTTGAAGAGGAACAAACCTGTCAAAATCAAGCGGTACCGGCGGAGCTTTTCCGGCTCGGGGGACCGCAACAATCTGCTGCGCCGCATTCTGCTGTGGGTGCTGATCCTCGCGGCGATCTTTGGGGTGGGCTGGCTGATTGCAAAGCCCGGGCTGGATCTGGCCTCCTCGCTGTGGTACAGCTACAAAAACCGCGATGACGTCTCCTCCTCTGCGCCGCAGGAGTCCTCCTCCGCGCCGCAGCAGACACCGGCTCCCTCCGCCACCCCGGCGCCGGATGCCGCCGATGACGCATCCGGCAGCTGGGCGCAGGTTTCCCTCTCGTCGGTCGACACCGCGGAAAAGGCCGCCTCGCTGGCCGGCCAACTGGCCCAGCAGGGGGTGCGGTACGCCGTGCTGACCCTCAAGGACGACCGCGGATACCTCTATTACAATTCTCAGGTCCCGATGGCATCGGGTGCGATCTCCTCCGCGGTCGTGGACGCCGCAGCCGTTGCGCAGGCTTTCCGGGATGCGGGGGTCACCCCGGTGGCCGGGCTGTGCGCCTTTAAGGACAGCCTTGCCCCCTATGCCGACCGCTCCGCTGCGGTCAAATACGGCAATGAGGACATCACCTGGCTGGATTCCTCCGCAGAGCTGGGCGGCAAACCCTGGCTGAACCCGAACGCGCCCTCCGCGCAGCAGTATATTGCAGACCTGATTGCAGAGGTGCGGGATCTCGGTTTTGAGACGGTGCTGATCCAAAACCTGCAGTTCCCCGAGGGCAACGGCCTTGATCTGGCCGGCTACGGGGAGATGACCCTCTCCCAGCAGGAGCTTTTGGCCGAGCTTGGCCACAGGTATGAGTCGATTGAGGGGGTCGAGATCTGGTTTGAGTTTCCCGCCGCGGCGGTCTCGGGCCAATCGGTGACCGGCTACGGCGCCAGCCCGGCCTCCTTCGGGCTGCAGCGGGTGGTCCTGCGGCTGGAGAGCACCAGCACCACAAATGAGGCAGGGGAAACAGTCACCGTCGCCCCCGCTACCGACGAGGCCTCCCTCGCCGCGCTCCTTGAACCGCTCGCCGCGGGCGGCACACAGGCGGCTGCGCTGCGGCTGGTCGGCCTTGCCGGGGACCAGTTGACCGCGCTCTCCCAGACCGTGCAGCAGGCGGGGTTTGACGGCCTTTTCACCGTTCCCTAAATCTAAGCGATAGCCCCGCGCCGCGGGGCGAGGAGGAGATGCGGTATGTTTGTGCGGGGCGCAAAACCGGAGGATCTCGATGCGCTGTACGCGCTGTGCAGCGAACAGGTCGCCCATCCGCTGCCGCGGGAGATCTTTGAGGCGGTTTTTTTGGGCGCGCTGCGGGACAGCCGCCGCCGGCTGTCGGTCGCGCTGGAGGAGGGGCGGGTCGTCGGCTATGCCGACCTTCAGCTGCAGCTGGCCCTGACCCGCTGCGAGATGACCGCCGTCTTTTTAGACTTTTACGTCAGCGAGCCGATGCGGGGCCGCGGTATCGGCACCGGGCTGATGATCTCGCTGGCACGGCAGGCACAAGCGCTGGGCTGCGCCAGTCTGGAGGCCGGCTGCCCGCGGGTCAATATCCGCGGGCAGGAATTTTTGGAGCGGCACGGGTTCGTGCGCACCCAGCACCACTTTTCCCGGTCGCTGCCTGCGCCGCGGCAGTCTGAGCAGCCGTGACGGTCTTTTTTGGGGAAAAGGCGCCGCTTTCTCTGCCCGCAGATTTGTTGCTGCCCAAGAAAGCGGCGAGGCCGTCCGGTCCCTCGGCGGGCACACCACATCCTTCCCAATCCTTTGCCTCTCTTTTCAGATAAGAAAAGGCGGGCGGCAGACCCTGAATCGTGGTCTGCCGCCCGCTCTTTTTGTATCATCTGCGCCCGCTCAAGCGCGTCTTTGCCAAAGCCGGTCCATGCCGCGCGCCGTTGGCGTTACAGCCGGAAGTTCCGCCTGCGCTTTTTCTGCGGCGCCCTCGCCTGCCCCGCGGCAGCCGCCCGTCCATTTGCAGCAGCCCGGCGGCGCGCAGCCTCCCGCGCTTTTTTCCTGCGGCTTCTGCGCAGCAGATACGCCCGCAGCAGCACCCCCGCGGCCAACAAAAGCAGGACCGCGCCGGCACAGAGCAAAAAGCCGTTTATCAGGCCGTTTTTCTCCTCTTTTTGCGGCTGTGCCGCAACCGGGACCTCCTCTTCTTCCTCTTCCGGGACGGTCACGCTGACCGTCTCGCTGGTGCAGGTCACCCCGTCGACAACCACATAAAAGGCATACCAATAGGTCTGCCCCGGCTGGGGCGCCACGCCGTAATCCTCCAGCCTATAACTGGCCGAAAAACCGCGGCTGTCGTTTGCCTGATTGTAAACCGCATCCACCGGCTCCGCCGTCAGCTCGGTGAGCGCCTCCCGGCTCTCGCCGAAGAGCAGCCCCACCTGCGAGACGGTGTAGGAAGCGCCCTTCCAGATGCGGGCGCTCAGGGTTGTCCCCTCCGCGGTGAGGGCGGGGCTCATCGGATAGGCTGCCGCGCCGAGATATTCAAACGGCTCCCCGCTGTATGCGTATTTGTTGCACTTGATGTAATCCCGCCCGCTGGAATGCGTCTCCTCATAGGTGCGCGCGAGGAAATACCACTCGCCGTCCACCGTGTTGCCGGTCTCAAGCACCAGCGGCTCCCCGTCGGTGACCAGTTCGCCCCACCAGTGCGCCGTCTGGCTGCCGGTACTGCCCCGATAGCCCCGCACCAGCTGGACCTGATAGCCCAGATGGGCCGCCAGCGCGCAGAGCGCACCGTTGTAGATATTGCACTGTCCTCCCGCCTCCTCAAAGCAGGAATAGACATAGCTGCCGGTGTGATAGCCGTCATAGAGCAGATTGTTGTGGATCCACTCGGTGGCCCAGGCCAGCTTTTCCGCATCCGAAGCGTCGGAGAGGCCCGCCTCTTCCAGCATCTTGTCCAGAATCTGTGCGTCGGCGTCGCTGACGTAAGCGACCCCGTTCCAGACGTTCAGTGAACTGACGGTATAATCGGTGCTGCGGATCTCCTCGCTGCCGGAAAGCGCGTCGATGATCTCAAACGTACCGCTGTCATCCCGCCGCACCGTCTCCAGCCGGCGTGCCAGCTCCGCAATCTCCTCATCCGAAATCGTGATCTCGGCGGGCTGGTCCTCCGGGTATTCGGTGCTCAGCGCAGCCTGTGCCGGCATCGCCAACACCCCGAACGCAAGGCAGACCGCCAGCGGCAACGCAAGGAAAGAACGTTTCATCCAACTCCTCCAAAATAGCTCGATTTTTCAAATATAATGACATCATAACCGAAAAATGTGTCAGACTTTTAACGGATGCCCCGCTTTTTCCCGTCAAATCGCAGTCATATCCGAACCGCTGCCGTGAACCAGCTCAAAATCCGCCGCAAAGTCCGCGACCGCCTTTTCGATGCAGGGTGCCCGCAGCGCTTCGTCCAGAAGGGCAGGGGAGACGGTCGCACTCTGCGCGCCCGCCGCATAGGCGCGAACCAGCTGGTCCTGCCGATGAAAGCTGGCCGCGAGGATCTTCGCGTCCGAATCTCCCGCCGCGAGAAAGGCGGCGATCTCCCGGATCACCCGGTCGGGATCCTCCCCCATCTTCTCGATCCGGTTGAAATAGACGGCGATATAACCCGCCCCCGCCATTGCTGCGAGCATCCCCTGCAGCGAGGTGTAAACCGCCGTCGCGGTGACCCGCGCCCCCCTTTGCGCCAGCGTCTTGATGGCCGGCAGCCCGGCGGGGGAGACCGGTATCTTGATGTAGACATCGCTTCCAAGCCGCGCACGAATCCGCTCCGCCTCCGTCAAAATCCCCTTTGTGGTGTTGCTCACCACCTGAACGTGCAGGCTTCTGCGCGGACCGCACAACGCCTTGACCTGCCGCAGATGTTCCCACAGCGGAACCTCGCCCTCCGCTTTTAAAATGGAGGGGTTGGTCGTCACCCCGGCAACCGGATAGGAATAAAGCCCCGCTTCCAATGCCTTCAACTTGGCCGAATCCAGCATCAGTTCCATTGCCTTCGCCTCTTTTTCTTCCTTTTGGGAGAAATTTTTTCTCATTGCTTCCTATTTTACTAAGCTTTGACATACCGTGTCAAAGCCTGCGCCGCAGGCCCTTTTCCCACACTCTGGCAGGTCCAAAACGCCTCATTTCAATCTTCACAAAATAGACAAATTATTTCCACCTTTTCTCTTCAAATATGCCCTTTCGCACAGAAAGCAATCTGAAAATCCATCTAAAATGTCAATAGAAAATCCGCCGGAAACCGGCTATAATAAAGACACCGAAAGAAAACAAAGGCAGCCGAAACCGAGGCGGCCGCAGACCCTTAACAAAGGGGCTGCTGGCAATGGAAGCTGAGGACAGGGTGCCGCAGCAGAAAGAAAGGAGTGACTCCGGTGCACACGTTTGAGCGCAGCGACCACGGGGAGCCCGGCCATTTCTTCTGCAGGGCGGCAGCGTAATTCAGGCAGGCGTGATTTTGTAGTTTATGAAAACGAAAGGCGCCTTCCGAATAAGCTGTAAGGCAGCACGGGAGTGTCGGCCAGATAACCGCATAGGCTTGGATGACAATAAGCCGTTCTGCAGATGCCGGTTCCCAAAATTTTCAGATAGATCAAGTTTGTAGGCTGTTTGGAAAGTGTTATTCACCAGAAACAAGAAGGTAAAACTCCAATGTTTTAAGATCAGTCCATTTTAAGACAATCAGGTTTCACCGAACGTTTTCGATGA